>JAEEKN010000166.1 GCA_016282435.1 Lachnospiraceae bacterium
AGAACGGTTTTTCCGCTGCCGGGTCCGCCTTCGATAACATCGATGACACCATGCTTTGGACCTCCCCAGTAATCACTGTTAACACGCTTTCTGAAGTACGAGAAATAATCGATATGATTCTTCAGATAGTTATCCCAACGGTGATTATCCTTACCGAATCCATACATTGCAAAGAATTGATCGGGTCTGAGAATGCTCTTGAAACGCTGTTCAATATCTTCATCATCGCATACCAGCATTTCAGCCAGTTCATTCTGGCTGAGTATCGAATAACCTTTTTTCAGTTCTCTGAATACTGTAACAGCATCAGTGTCCGTTCCCTGATAATCGAATAGCTCCCGTATACGATCGCGAAGAGCACGGTAACTGTCATTTTCGTCATTTCCCTGTATGAAGATCTCGACAGGTCTTTCCTGATACAGGACACCGTTGTCAAGGACCACTCCTTCGGCACAGTCAATATCCAGGCCTTTATAGGAACCTGCATCGATGTGATCTTTCGTGAGATTATGCATGAACACACAGGGATGGATGGAAAGCGGATCTATGGAATTATTGCTAAGAGATGAACTTATGTTGTCACAGTAGAACTTAACCTGTCTGGTGGGAGTTTCCACGGTCCATTTACTGTTTCCCATAAACCAGGTAAGTTCCCTGCCGGACTTTTTCCAATAGATATCAGAGTATTGTTTCTGTTCCATTACAAGGAGTCTGGCCTCGGGCTTTCCGTAACGGCTTCCGTAACCGCCTATCATTACATCGACCCTGAAGTGTCCGTTTTCACCGTGGGTAAAGCCCTTCCTTGTCTCGATATAATATTCAAGACCGATGACAAGATCCATATCTTTCAGCGGTTTTAAGACCTCGTACAGCGCAACGCATATCGACTGACACCATGCTCTGATCTCGCTGTAAGCAACCGTGTTGATCCCGCTTCCGGAATCGGAACCCCAGTTTGCCTCACTGACATTTTTGATAAGCCAAGTGACGACAGAGGGTATGTTTTTACACTTCTCGCAGTTCCTGTCACATGTAAAATGCTTATCGGATCTGCGAGGCTTATACAGTGTGACGAATTCGTGGTCACCCGCCTTGTTCAGGCATATTTCTTTTCTGACTGTCTCACAGTCACTTATAAAATCTGAAATCTTCTTGAGATATGGAAACATAGGGAATCCTCATATTCATGAAGGCAATAATGAGAGAACATAAACACATGTTATTTTACTACATTTACAATATTTCCAAAACACGATTTCCATTATATATCAATATTTACAAAGAAGATTTCTTGTGTTACTTTCTCTTCATAATTGAATACTGTCACTGTGGTTCCGGAGTTCTGGATGTTCTTCCGATTATTCCCGACGATTTGTGCTATTTATCACTAGTATTAAAGGAATTTAAATATTTTCAGCAGATGATCACAGATCTGCATATGCTTCCCACAGTAAATTGATACATGCATGTACCACAGTATATGCTGCTTTATTAGTGTTTAAGAAAAGGAGAAGCTATGAAATCTATAGATGATGCAGATCTTATGGACGACGTTTTTATGAATATTGTTGCCTCTGATCCTGATGTGGGAAAAGACGTTTGCAGAACCTTATTATCTGTTCTGTTACAGAAGAAGATAGATAATGTCCGGATACATGCTCAGAGAATGATCCCGGGGAGTGGGGATAAATTGCGAGGAATAAGGCTGGATGTTCAGGTTGTTGAGACTGATTCAGAAAATCAGAAGATAACTAATATGTATGATATCGAGCCGCATAACAGGTGGGAAACCTCCTTCGCCAGAATGCTGAGATTCCGACAGGCCAAGATAGACAGTATCAATATGACAGCAAGTGATAATGATTTTTCACATCTTCCCAGCCTTTATATGATATTGATAACAGAATTTGATATCTGGGGCAAAGATTATATGGTGTATACCGTGCGCAACAAATGCGATGAAGTGCCGGAACTCGATTATGACGATGGTCTCAGGTTCCTGTACTTCAATATAAAGGGTAAAAAGGGTGGTAGCGAGAGCATACGCAATATGCTAAAATACATGCAGGATAGCAAGGAAAGTTCGGCAGTGGACGATGCTACCAGAGAACTCGATAAATACGTCAGTAATGTGCGCCGGAATCCGGAGGTGAGGGGTAATTATATGACATTCGGGGATAGAATAGACTGGGAAAAGGAATTGAGCCGTAAAGAGGGCCGCGAAGAAGGCCGAGAAGAAGGCCGAGAAGAAGGCCATGTTGATGTGATAGAAGACATGCTGAAATAAAATATACCCCATAAAGTGGACACTTTAAGAAGAAGGTATCCCGAAAAATGGACACAAGAAGAAGGGAATAAAGCCCGAAAAGTGGACATGGAAAGAAAGGGAATTCTTCCTGTAGGTGATATAGAATAAAAGCATCTACTGGAGGAAAGATGAAAGAGTATACACCAAAACAAATCAAAGAACTTAAGAATAATCCGTATACATTGAATGTTACGACGCACAAACTATACTTTACTGCTAAATTTAAAGAACTTTTTTGGGTAAGCTATCAGGCAGGAAATGCACCGCCAAAGATTCTTAAGGATTTTGGTTATAATCTAGAATTCTTTGAACAAAAACAAATAGATAGTTTGACA
>JAEEKN010000167.1 GCA_016282435.1 Lachnospiraceae bacterium
AAAACATGTCAAAAAAACAGTTTATAAACACGAAATATTTATATAAGATTATTTCAGACAGAGGGATGACCACAAACCAGGAAAAAGCAGCATAAAAACCCCTACTTTTTCAGTGGTCTCGAACCGTCCCTCTGATTGATTCTACTGGAGACTTTTAAGGTCGGGATTTATATTCCCAAACCTCATTTTTCATGCACTATCGTGTATTATTCACTTTTTTCCGTATCCCAATCCCTTGTTTTACTGCACTATCATGCACCTGTCTTGGAAAAAACGGGGTACAAATGGGGTAAAACCGAAAAATTGGGGTAAAACTGAGTCCACGCCCGGACTCTTCCTAAAAAACATTACTATTATTGAGTTCTTCAAAAACTTCCTGTTTCTTTCTCTCGGATACCTCTGCGTAAATCTCTAACGTAGTCCTGATATCCTTATGACCCATTACTGTCTGTATCACTTTGATGTTAGTTTCGCTCTCACAAAGCCTTGTGCAGAAAGTATGACGGGTAACGTGGCAACTGAAGCGGGGAATTATCAACGGTTCCCTACGCTCCCTTGCCGCCATGACCTCCTCACGTGCGTTATGATCGTCAACTATATGCTTTATCTCCTTGTTCAAGCTAGCGGGATTATGAAGAGTGCCATAACGATTGCAGAAAATAAAACCGCTCATACCGTCAAGCTCTACCTGGCATTGATTATCTTCTTTAGCCTGAGACTCCTTTTCTGCAAGCAAGGCTTCCTTCACCTTGTCCAACAGCGGAACACTTCTGATTCCGGCTGCTGTCTTAGGCTTGTTTACCCTATACTCGCATTTAAAGTCCTTATCATGCCTCGGACCATAAGTAATATTATGATTGATGCTGATAGAATTGTTCTTGAAGTCAACATCTTTCCATCTGAGTCCGATGATCTCGCCTACCCTGCCGCCTGTACCGAACATAACAGTGAACAAACGTTTCCAGCACTCATACTCCGGCTTGTCAATCCAATCAAGGAAAGCTCTTTCTTCTTCGATAGTCAAAGCATGTCTCGGCTCCGGCCTGCCGGAAGTCTTCTTCTTGATGCCCCCAAGGGCACCATCCGCAGGATTGCTCTTAATGATATTGTCCCTGACTGCCATCTGGAATACCGGATGGAGCAGGCTATGGATATTATCTACTGTAGCAATCTTAAGTCCCGTATCCAGCAAGGACTTGTAGAACAGAAGGATGTCCGAATAGCGTACTTCCGCTATCTTCCTCTTTCCGAAGCCATCTCTTACAAAGTGATCATATGTATAAATATAATTCGTCATGGTGGAACTTCGCAGTTCCGACTTAGTTGCGATGTATCTGTCAAAGACATAATTGATGTCAGACTTAGCTACCGCATAGACACCAAGCCCGCTCAGCTTGTCCATCTGGATCTTAGTCTCTTTTTCCCTCAAGCTTCCAAGATCCTTATCATAGATACACCGTCTTTTGCCGAAGGGATCCATATATGCATAACAGTAAAGCTGGTGCTTATTCTTAAACGACTCGCCCTTATGCAGAACCCTTCCTTTCTTATCTTTCCTAACTTTTGCCATATCCTTATCCTTTCAAAAGCCAGGAAGAGAGAGCTGAAAAGCAAAACCACTCTGTATTGTTCAGGAATTCAGCATTTCCTCAACACAGTTCCGTATAATCTCTGTAACGGTAAGGTTGTTCTTTTCGGCACGTTCCTGCAGTTTCTGGAACTCCTTATCATCAAAGCGTACCGTTACCCTGTTCTTCTTAGGTGTTTCGAGTTTCGGTCGTCCCATAACAGCCATATCGCGCACCTCCTTCCAACCATCTTAGATTATACTTTTTGTCAGCTCATATGTCAAGTGGTTTTCAAACTTTTTTGTCCCTCTCTCCTGTATTCAGCATTCTTTAAAATACTCCAGATACTTGTCTATCATATCTACTTTCACTAATGACATCTTGTTTACCTTATAAACGGCATCTGCATTATGTGCCAGTGTATTGAACTCCCTTTCGCTCATCCCATACATAAGAGCACCCTGCCTGTACCTTACAAACTTAACATCCGGAGTCGGACTTCTTAAGACCATTAATGAAAACAGTTTTCTCGGAATATAGAATACACTTTCGTCAAACTCGCACCTGACTTTATCTTTATTGTCTTCGGTGTGTTTCATTCCTTCTGCTCCTTCCGCCGTAAATATTTGGGTCAGATCCATCCACCCATCAGATTGCACCTGCCATCAGACAGATACCTCCTGATCGGCAGATAATCCATACCATTTAAATCTCTTTTTTCGTTCTGACAGCATCAATAAAAAAGCCTTTTCTTTTTTCGAGCCAATACATAAACCCCAGTAAAGGCCTGATGAATATGGGTATGTCAGCCTTGACCACTTTCCTGTCCGGCTTATCGCTGAAAAACGGATTCCCTTGAAATTCATCTATCGAATCTAAAGCCATTGACATGATGTTCATCATTTCCAGCTTGGTATACCTTTCAAAATACTTATCATCTACTGCTTTCTTCAGTGCATACAAATCATGTTCATCCGATATTTCTATTTTTTCCATTATCGGCATATATTTCAGATCATAGACTTCCAACGGTTCAGGCTGATCCGGAATATCCGGCAGTTCCAGAGAATCAATCATATCCTCATAAAATTCTTGTCTCGTCATGCTTATATCCTCCTTTCCTTCAAGATGCAGGTTTTATATGCCCGCTCAAAAAATACAACAAAATACCTTGCACCGGCACCAGGTTCGTGCCACATGGGTGTTCCACCCGCCTCCACGGCCCCCATCCCTTCGGGGAAGTATCATTATAAAGAGCAGCATCAATGTCTTAAGGCTCCACAGCCTTATTTTGCACGGATATC
>JAEEKN010000168.1 GCA_016282435.1 Lachnospiraceae bacterium
AAACGCCTTCAGCGTTTCCTCGGTAACAAAACGATGCTTCGCATCTCATTTCAGTCGGGGCTTGAACCCCGCCTGAAACGAAGATCTCCCCCCACCTTCGCTACGCTAAGAGGTGGGGGATATCTTCTGTTTTGTTATATGAACGATTACCTAGAACATATTAGCATTTTTGACTGGCAAATTCAAGAAAAAACAGCATTCTTCCGCATTTTTATTAATTCTGCTAAACATAAAAAAAGTTAATAATCCGGTCACAGACTTTTAACTTTACTATTTTCGATAATTGTGGTATGATATTAATTTAGTGAGTGAAAGGAACTATATCCATAATATGTTAAACAAATGTAAAGGCATACTTGCAGCCGTACTGATGATTGCTTTTCTGCCGTCTTATGCTGCATCGGCCGCTGAAAGAGTAAACAGCGTTTCGGTCACGGATAAGGGAATACTGAAAATAATACCTCAGACCGATACTAAAGTCGGCATTACAGACGATCAGGGAAACAAAAAAGACAGCAATACAAAAGCAACCACAAAAAACGAAGATACAAAGAAAGACGAAAAAAAAGAGGAGACCGGGAAAAAAACAACACCCGAGACTTCGGTAATTTATACGGCCTCACAGATAAAAAAACAGTTAAAGAAGCTTGAATCATCCACCACGATACCTACGGTATGCGTTTATACCGACGGCGGTGCGGAAGTAATATCGAGAGAAGATTACGTGGGCTGCGAAGTTTATACAGTCAACTGCGATAAAGAATACAAACTGAAAGCCGAGAGGGCAGACATCCGTGTCAGAGGCAATTCGACCGCCTATGGCGGAAATGTGGCCATGATCAGGGCAAATCAGGTACCATACAAGATAAAGTTCGAAACAAAAACCAATATGTTTGGCTTAAATGACGATGCCGAATGTAAAAAGTGGGTTTTGGTAAAGGCAGAATCAAACCTTTTAAAGAATGATATAGCATTTAGTCTCGGAAGAACCATACTCCATGATTATAACTACTGTTCAGACGGCATACTCGTACATATGTATCTGAACGGAAAGTTCAAAGGAATATACGAGCTCTGTGAGCAGAGCCAGATAAACAAGCATCGAATAAATATATATGAGACACCGGAAGGATACAAAGGTGTCAGGACCGGATACCTTGTCGAGATAGACAACTACGGTGAAGCTCCGTGCTTCAGAATGAATTATGAAAACGCTACTTTTACTGATATAGAAGGCAGGACCAAGAAGTTTAAGAGTGTGATCTATTCGATAAAGAGCGATGTTTATTCCGATAAACAGAAGCAGTTTATAAAAAATTATGTAACAAACGTATTTAAAATAGTATACGAGGCATGTGTAAACAAAAAATACTATGTTTTCGACGAGGACTACAATCTCGTAAAGGCAGGCAAAAAGTTCCTGAAACAGACCGATGAAAACGGGGAACCTCTCGATCCGGCGTATATTGTTTCAAATAATGCTTTAAACCTGGAATCGGTTGTAGACCTGTATCTCGTGTATGAGATAGCAAAAGACAGGGACGTCGGAGAAGGCAGTTTCTTCATGTATGCCGATCTGTCAAAGGAAAGCAGGGATGAACGCCTTACTTTTACCTGCCCGTGGGATTTTGAGTGGGGATTTGACAGCTCCTATAAGGCATTGAATGCTGCAGTATTTAATACCGACGAATGGGCTGCGGTATACGAAGAACGTTCCAATCCCTGGTTTATACTGCTGATGAAACAGGACTGGTTCATGGATATGGTAAAAAATCGCTGGAAAGAACTTCGTACGGTTCCTGAAGGGAAGAAGACTGACGCCATATCGGCAGTTATGAAGCAGGAAAAAAAGATACTCGAAACATATAAGGAAGATCTCTGCAAAAATGGAAAAAATGCGGTGAATCTTGCAAATTCGCTGATAAACTGGGTAAACAACAGGATTAAGTTTTTAGACGGGTGGCTGCTTAATGATTAACAGTGTAAGACTGGACGAACAGAATAACCAGGTGAAGTTTACGGATATGAAGAACCAGGCTGTAAAGCCTGAAGCCGGGAAAAACGCCGAAATCGTGAAACCGGAAACGGTTCAGGGTGAAGGCATTACCGGTAATGTGGATTCAACCGTGTACCGTGCACTCTCGGATGCCGGACTGCCGGTAAACGAGAGAAATTCTGCTGTCGTAAGAGAGATGCTCGAGAACTCGATGTCTATCGACAAGGATACACTGATGCGTCTGATGACGCAGGCAAATATCTTTAAGGAAGCCGATATTTCCACGCTCATCCTGATGAACAAAAACGATATTCCCGTTACGCATTTTACAGCCGGCCAGCTTCAAGCATATATTAATAACGAACAGAACCTGACAGCGCAGCTGGGGGATGCTGTGGATACCCTGACGGATTATCTGGCAAATGAACCGGCTACGGGGAATGTCAATGTGAACATGGAAGTGCTCGAAATGCTGGCTCAGGGAAATTCTCCCGAGGAAGCTATACTTAATATGCTGAGTCAGGGACAGGCCGGAACCGAGGCAATATACGCTGCAGGCGGAACGGCTATAGCGGAAGCGCTGAACGGGACGCAGATCCTTAATGCACAGCAGACTACCTCTCCTGAAAACGTTATCTCACAGCTTGGGACCGATGCCGAAGGAAGCGGAGCCAACTGGATGAACGGGTTCGGATCCGATGAAGAGGGGATGTCATTTAACACTACGGCGGAATTCAGTATGCAGTCAGATAAAGAATCGCTTGCAGCCGAAAACCGACAGGAAAGTCCCCTTTCATCCTTCCTTTCCGAAGCGGAGCTTAGGGAGCTGAACTCTGTGACAACAAAGCTGTTTGAAGGGATGAATGAGATGACATCCTCCGATACGGCCACTGAGGCATTGAAAAATATCTATGAAAACGCACTTGGTGCAAGTGATACACAGCTTGAAGAACTCTTTAAGCTGCCGGTTTATCAGAAACTTATAGAGAAAGCCCTGGGTGATAAGTTTACTCTTAAACCTTCGGATATAAAGTCTTCGGAGGAGATCAACGAATTTTACAGGGAGACGTATTCGGCACTTGAAAAACTGTCGGGGATAACGGACAAAGAGGGAAAACTTTCCGAAAAGCTGACAAAACCCATGGACAATATTAAGTTCATGGATACCTTAAATGATGTACTGCCGTATATACAGCTTCCCCTTACACTTTCTGAAGGAAGGACCTCTGGCGAACTGTATGTATTTAAAAACGGGCGTACCAAAACAGATCCTTCGGAATCCCACAGCGTTCTTTTACATCTTGACATGAAGAGCCTGGGACCTACCGACGTGCATATGGAACTTAAATCGGGATTCCTTAAACTTAGGTTTTACTGCGACAGTGATGACTCCAAAAATCTGGTGGAGAAGTATTTCGGAGAGCTTGAAGCAGCTCTTTCGGCCAAAAACTACAATATTACATCCGAGTTTAACGTGAGAACCGAAACTACTGATAATCTTGTGGCGGCACTGTCTGACGGAGGAGAAAAGACTGCGGATTTCAAATACAATTTTGATATCCGGGCGTAATTACGGTGCTTTTAAAGCATCCCGATTAGATGAAAAACAAAAAGAGATATAAACAATGAGTAAAAATGTATTTGATACCGATACCCACAGAGGTACGGACATACTGCTCGGCGTATGCTTTTTCTTTGCGCTTGTAGCTATAGGACTGGCTATAGCCATTAATTTCCGTCCCATGTATTACGGATGCATTAATGACACGATGTCAGCTAAAACAGGACTTAACAGGGAACAGATAATAGAGAATTATGATGCTCTCATAGATTATTGTTCGCCGTTCTATTTCGGGGAACTGGTCTTTCCTTCACTGAAATCATCGGTGTCGGGTATTTCACATTTTGCGGAAGTTAAGGTACTGTTTAATGTTTTTTACGGAATAGGACTGGTATCACTGATAATCGTGTGCATAGGATTTGCGTCGAGGATAAAGGAGAGGGAGATAAAATTCTTAAAAGTCTGCTCCATAGTATCGATAGTGATCCCTGCCGTATTGGTAATCGCAAGCATCATCAATTTTAACGGTCTGTTTATACTGTTCCATAAGATTGCCTTCAGAAATGATGACTGGATATTTGATCCCAAACAGGATCCTGTTATAGAAATACTGCCCGAAAAATTTTTTATGCTCTGTCTCATAGTGATTGCCGGAGTGGTTATTGCCGGTTCATGCGTTACCATGGGTATATATATGTATAAGAAAAAGAAACAGGAACAGTACGGCAGTATGATGCCGAAGAGTAAAAATTTTTATTACTAAAAGGTGAATGATGAGAGATTATATTGTTATTTCAGATGCGACTATCGATCTGGACAAGGAAGTGATCGATGAACTTGATGTAAGGATCATACCCATGCTTTATTACATGGACAATAAAGAATATCTGTACAATCCCTCAGTGGAAAGCATAGATCACGAGGAGTTTTACAGAAAGGTAAATGCAGGAGTTCCCGTTTCAACTTCACAGAATCCTCCGACGATATTCATGGATTTTTATGAGAAACTGATAAAAGAAGGATACAAAAAAATCCTCTATCTCTGCTTTTCTTCGGGACTCAGTGGTAACTTTAATTCTGCTCTTATGGGATCAAAGGAAGTGATGGAGAAATATCCTGAAACCGAGATAAAAGCTATCGACTCCTTAAGCGCATCCATAGGTGAGGGATTCCTTTTGCGGGAAGTATGCGCAAAAAGGGACGCGGGAGCTTCCTTTGAAGAACTGGTCTCATATACAGAACAGATAAAGCGGCAGGTATGTCACTGGTTCGTAGTTGGCAATCTTGATCAGTTAAGGCGCGGAGGAAGGATAAACGCCCTTGAAGCGAAGCTCGGAGCCATACTTAATGTGCACCCGATTCTTACCACGGATGACGAAGGCAGGCTTAAAGTGGCAGAAAAAGTACGCGGCATGAAAAAAGCATTACATGAACTTATACAGAAGTTTCTAAAAAACGCGCACACCGATACCATGCACAGAGTAATAATAGGTCATGCGGGTTGCCTGGAGCTTGCGGAAGAACTTAAAAAACGGGCGCTTGAAACCGGAAGAATAAAAGACTGCATCATCCAGAAAATAGGACCGGTCATCGGAGCACATACAGGATCGCCCATGTGTGCTATCGTGTTTATGGGTGAACAGGAGTAAGAATCAATGAATCATGAATTTATATAAGGGGTTTGAAAATGGTTAGTAATGGAGTTGTGATATCGTTTTATACTATTCTGGTGGCATTGATCACAGTACCTATCATGTTGGCAGTACTGATGAAGATAAAAACAAAGATTAAAATCTCGCCGTTTTTATTGGGAATGCTATCGTATTTTACATTTGCTGTTGTCTGTGTGGCATTTGTAAATATCATATTTGTAAACAAGGGACGTCCCACAGCGGAATTCATAAACGGCAACATTGCGGTATACTCCCTGTATTTCGCTGTGGTTACCGGTATCTTAGAAGAACTCGGTATTTTTGTGGTATTTAAGAAGATCATTCCCGCACAGGATGACAAGCGTACACCCCTTATGTACGGACTGGGCCATGCCGGACTTGAAGCGTTTCTCATCACAGGACCTGCCATGTTTGTATACATTACATGTGCGACAGCCATAAACGAACTGGGTATTGACGGATTCATGACACAATGGTCGGATATAGAGAAGTTCGATCTTCAGGAAGTAGTGGATGTGCTTACAGGTATGAGCATTACGGACGTACTTCTGATGGGAGGAGAGCGTTTAATGTATTTTGTCATGCAGCTCTTCCTGTCCGTACTGGTATTTTATTCGGTAAAACGCGAGACAAAAGTATATTTCTGGATAGCGGTCATTATCAGAGGTCTTTGTACGGTTCCGGGATCAATAAAAAATTTCGGATCGTATACGGGTGAAACGACGGAGACTATAATTCTTCTGATATATACGTTACTGGTTATAGGATTTGCCGGATTTATGGCATTCAAACTGTATAAAAATTATGATAAAGAACAGGTTTTGATGCCTGCGGATTTATTCTCAAAGAAACCCAAGACCTACCTGTAATCAGGTGATTCATAGCCGGGGTCGGTTTATCCAAATCGGCAGAATATACAAAAATATACATATCTATAATACAAAAATGTATAAAAATACACTTGACAAATGCAAAATATGAGTGTATATTCATAAACAAGCGGTAACAATGTATAAATATAAAATTTTTAAAGGAGAAAAGGTAACATGAAAGAGAAAGTAATCTTAGCGTACTCAGGCGGACTTGATACCACAGCTATCATTCCGTGGCTTAAGGA
>JAEEKN010000169.1 GCA_016282435.1 Lachnospiraceae bacterium
GACTTGATCTTATCATCCACATCCTGGAGCGATTTAAAGCCTCTACCGGAGAGCTCTGACTGTATCTTTGCAGCAAGCTGAAGATTCTCTTTTTCGGCCCATTTTTTGAGTCCTGGGCTCTCTGCAAACTTTTCCCCGGAAGTGTCTATAAGCTCTGTCGGATGATATGGCTTTTTCTTTCTTTCAGCTCTTTGCTGAACGCTTTTTTCTATCCTTTCTTTTATTTTTTCCTTGGTAAAATCTTCCCCTAGGGATTGCTCCCTTCCGCGGATCCATCTTTCCTGTCCGGGGGCTCGAAATCCGATGTATTTATGAGCTTCTTCCGAGATCTCATGATCCTTGATCTCATAGCCTTTTGCCTTCATCAGGGAGATGAATTCCTCGTATGATCCTGATTCCTTTATGGTGGCATTTATGTCCTTTCGGAGCTTTGTTTTCCAGGACATATTAGACTTCTCGGATTGCCATTCCTTGTATGTCTTTGCAGGGCCTGTTTTTTGTTCCACAACTGACAAATTATGCTCACGGCAGAGTGCATCATTTATGTTCCTGATATCATGGTATGAACGTCCGCAGCTGTGATACTTTTTGGCTTCAAAATTCTCTGCAGCACAGAAGATTATATGATTATGAACATGACCTTTATCTACATGTGTCGCAATGATATAAGAATGCTTTCCCTGAAGGTGTCTGTCCGCAAGCTCTTTTCCTATCTCATGGGCAAGTTCCGGAGTGACTTCACCGGGGGCAAATGACTGTATTAGATGGTATGCGAGATTTGGGTCTCTCTGGTGAGTGTGGTCCAGTGAAAAACGGAACTCTTCGGCAGCAAATTCCGGGGATGTAGCATATGACGAAATGAGTATGGATCCGTCCGTCTTGTCCCTGTCGCAGATATAATCTACTGCCTTCTGTACGGTTGCCTTGATAGCATGGATTTTTGTAATCGACATACCTCTTCGAACTCCTTTCTGAGCTCATCGATATCGCTCTGATAGATGCTCCTGGTCTCGTTGATCCTGTGGGCTATCTGGTTGATGTTTGTACCGATCTTCGAGAGCTGATAATCATATTCCCGGAGGTATTCATAATCGACATAATAGACGATCCCTTCGACGATAAACTGCCTCAGGAAATCGGAAATATTACTATGTTTTGAGCCCGCAACTTTTTCTTTAAGAATTCTGTATTCATCGTCACTAAGACGTAAAAAAACTACATTGTTTCTTTCTCTTTTTCCCATATATTTCTCCTGTAATAGATGCATATAAAATGCCTTCTCAGGAACAAAAACAAGGGGCCAGGGGATACTCCCCTGATCACAAAACTCATCATAAATATGACCGTAGAAAATGATGAGTTTTATCGTCTGTGGCTAGCCACAGGCAATGCTTGCTATTCCCAGCGCAGACGCTTTTCGCGTCGCGCGAAAGGTAGAGAAGAATAAAAAAACTGCCCTTGATCCTTTGCAGGAAAAAGCAGCAGTTTTTATGAAAATTGAATTGTATGAGTTTTATCTGTGAGGGGATTGTAACAAAAACATGAAATCATGGCAAGAGCCATGACCGAAAGGGTGGCAGGAGGGAGGAGAAGGGAAGCCTGTACGCCCGGACGGACATGACTGACAGGACAGACTGACAGACGGACATACAAGCCTGTGTGACAAATATTGGACATGAATTTTTATACCATAGATTGTGGGAGGATAACTTCTTCGTCATGTTTGACTTGAACAGGAGATCCTATGCCCATAATACACATAAGATCACCATCTGAAAATCTGGTAAAGCGTCAGGCTGAAATAAAGGCCGGCGCTTTCTTTGTCTGAATATTACCCATATGGGTAATAAACCGTTATCATGAAAATATTTTTTCTATTTTTGTTCAGATTTTGAATTTTCATTCCTTGTATTTCTATCGACAGGAAATAACAAAGCGTGTCTGAGAAAGGAAAGACACCTTGAAGAATACTGATGATACCTGGCAATGGATCAATGAGAATGGAATCAGTTTCAATGCTGAAAGAGTAGAGAGTTTATTTGATAAGTGGATCAAGGTCGTGATCAGAAGATCCATAAAGGATATTGTCCAGTTCTATATAAGACAGGTAGCAAATTTTCCTGTTCAGCCCGATGACATTCTCATTAATGCCGCTACCACGGAAATGGTCTCCAATGCCGAATTGATCGAAGTCCGGCTATATACGGCTCTGATATATGTCAGTGATGAGAAGCTGGCAAAGGCCCTGCAACGACTTAAACCTCGTGAGAAGGCTTTGATAGAAATGGATTTTGTATTTGGATATTCGGACGAGGATATTTCGAAATATCTGCACATCGGTAAGGAATCCGTTTATACGTTCAGGTACAGGATCCTTCGCAAACTGGAACTGTTTATGGAGGGTAGCAGGCTATGAAGGGTAATTATGATGATTATGAACATGTAAAAGCTGAAGTTATATATGCAGCTGCTCACGGAGACGAGGATGCATACAATATTATCTTCAAGAGGTTTGAGGGATATATAGGGAAGATGATCGTCAGCTATATAAGAGGACAGGATATGCCTGTCAGTTATTTTCCGGTAGAAGACCTTAAGCATTCTGTATGGATAGACCTTCGTGACCGCATAAAGAAATATCAGCCACGTTAACCTGATTTTGCAGACAGTTTTGTTCTTTCCTGTCGTCGGCTTGTGTTTGGTCTTTATACGTCTCATAAAGCGTAAAAAGTGAGATGAGTTTCGCAGCGGTTACTGTTTCACTTTTTATGTTTTAAGGGCGGGTAAATACCCGTGAGTTTTATCTGTGAACCGGAGATGTTCCGGACTTGTTCCTTGATAAGTTCATAGTTGCTTTGCATAACATAATGAGTGCCTAGCTGCAGTCCTGATACGCGGAGATCGGGCGTGTTTACATATGGAGAAAAACGGATCCATTTTACATGCCTGGGAGCGTCGGATATCAGGTCAAAATATGGTCGGGGGATCATATGGCTTTGACAGCACTCCTTATAATGATACTTCCCGATTTGGAGATGGGGCTAAAGAGCTGGTGAAACACCAATGCGGCATTAACCTGATGCCGGTGCAAAGAATATTATTAATATTATTTTTGTGAGGTAAATGACTCTAATTGACCCTTTTTTCTGTGCCAAAGTGATTGCGTACTGGAGGATCTCTCTTGCAATCTATAGTCTTGAACAGTTTCTATCTGGCGGGCGACTATGAATGAATATAGTGAATATCTGCCGATTAATCCCAGCATATGCATATATGCGGGTGTTGATCAGCAGTTTTTTATTCATATATGAATAAGAGAAGGGAGAACATATAAAATGACAGGAATGCAATCGGAATATGATTATTTTCGTGACAAGAAGGACCGGGTGAAAAAGAAGGAACCTAAAAAATGGATCAGATATAAAGAGGCTCTTGAGATATATCCGGTAAGTAGAAAAACTCTTGAGAAGTGGGCCCGGGATTGCGGAGCTATTCACAGGATCGAAGATTCGATTCTTTTGGATGCTGAACTTTTGGAAAATTATGTAGAGAGTAAGAAGGTGCCAGGGGGAGTATGGTGATCATTTTTGTGGCAGACAAAAAATATCTTGCTTTTCAGTCTGACGGAAAATATAATTAAATAGTCGGAAGTGGAGGTAAGGTATATGGCAAAATTAGGAAGACCGCCGGCAGAAGATCCAAAGTCCTATAGAGTAACGGTTCGTATGTCTAAGTCCGAATTTGAGCGCCTAAGTACTTATGCCAAAGCGAACGAGCAGACGATCACAGAGACCATGCTTGAGGGTGTTGAACTTCTTATGAAGAAAAAGCCGAAGAAAGCATGATCTTACTCTCTCCCAACGTCAGAAATGATGAAAGGAGAAGAGATGGTATCAAGAAAAGATAATAAAGGCAGAGTACTGCAAAAGGGTGAAATCCAACGCAAGGATGGAAGATACCATTACGCGTACACGAACATTGCTGGAAAGAGATGTTATTTATACGCTGACACTCTTCAGGGACTTCGAAAGAAGGAAAGCGAACTGCAGATCGCAACATGGCAGGGAGCAACACAGTCCGAATCTTCGGTCACTTTGAATTTCATGTATGACAGAGTGATGGCTCTGAAGATCGGGATTAAGGAATCAACTCTTACGAGTTACCTTCAGTCGTATAACAATCACGTTCGTGATGAGTTTGGGAATCAGCTTATTAAGAATATTTCCCACTCGGATGTAATGGCATTTTACAGCTATCTGATGAGAAATAAGAAGCTGGGAATCAAGACTATTCAGCATGTTCACTCTCAGGTTTATTCCGCATTTAAACTTGCACTTCAGGACGGAATTATTTACAGGAATCCGGCTGAAGAAGCTTTTGAGAAGCTTCGGCGTGTTGCGGGATCATATGAAAGAAAGATCCGTGCACTCACTATTGATGAACAGAAGGCATTCCTCGGTTTTCTTGAAGGGCATCCGACCTGGAACAGATATCACAGTATTTTTACAGTGATGCTCGGGACAGGACTTCGAGTTGGAGAATTGTGTGGATTAAGATGGCGGGACGTTGATATCGAGAGAAGAGTCATCGACGTTAACCATAATCTTGTGTTGATCAAGGCTATAAAAAATGGTCCCAAAGAACACCTTGCAATATCACTGCCGAAATCGAAAGCCGGAATAAGGCAGGTTCCCATGATGTATCCGGTGATCGAAGCTCTTATGGATGAGTACGAATGGGCTAAACAAAAGGGCTTTTCAAGTGAGACCGTTGATGGATACACGGATTTCATTTTTACAAAGCGTAATGGTAATGTATATACATCCATAAGATTGGACTTAGCTTTAAAAGAGATTGTCGATGCCTATAATAAACAGGAAAAGGCGGTCGCTACAATTGAGAAGAGGGAACCTGTATATTTGCCTCATATTTCTAATCACATGTTGCGCCACACCTTCTGTACGAGGCTGTGCGAAAGGGATGTGAACCCCAAAGTGATCCAGACAATTATGGGTCATGCCAGCATAAATATTACAATGGACATTTATGCCGAGGTTTCTCAGGCTAAACAGTTCCAGGAAATTGATAAGCTGGCGGATGAATTGGACGTCTTCTGAAATGTTTTTTGAAGACAATTCATCGGTATTCTGACAACAATTTGACACCAACTTATTCCAAGTATTCCAAAGAATACAATGTTGGAGGCCAAAAACCAGTACACAAATCGCAACAATATCAAGGATTTCACGTATTCCAAGGATTGTCCGATGGTCTGTACGACTGGCTCATTGGTTAAAACCGCATGAATACAGGCTTTTAAGGCGTTTTTCCTTTATGGAGAAACGCCTTTTTGCAACTAAAGATCCGACGGATCTAAAGTGAGTTTTTCTTCTGTGATA
>JAEEKN010000170.1 GCA_016282435.1 Lachnospiraceae bacterium
GTTCTTCCTGTATTTTGCAGATAACGGCGGCGGAATCGGTGTGGTTTGTGCTGACAGTCCCGTAGGACCTTTCAGAGATGAACTCGGACACGGACTTATAAGACGTGATATGGAGAACTGCGGTAACGTAGAATGGCTCTTTGACCCTGCTGTTCTGGTAGATGATGACGGAAGAGCATATATCTACTTCGGAGGCGGTGTTCCGAGAGGAGAGGACGGACAGCCCAAAGCGGCACATCCCATGACAGCCAGATGTGCTGAACTTGGTGAGGACATGATGAGCCTGAAAGATGTACCTGAAGTGATCGATGCACCTTATCTGTTTGAGGATTCAGGAATACATAAATATAACGATACATATTATTACAGCTACTGCAGTAACTTTAGCGTAGACAAAGCAGGAACCGAAGAGTATGGCTTTGAGAATGGTGAAATCATCATCATGGAGAGCAAAAATCCCTTAGGACCCTTCACCTTCAAAGAGAGAGTGCTCAGGAATCCCGGATATTACTGGGGAGTAGGTGGTAACAACCATCATGCTATCTTCAAGTTCAGGGATCAGTGGTACATCACATACCATTCACGTATGTTAGAAAAGGAACAGGGAATCCTTCACGGATACCGTTCTACAAGCATAGACGAATTCACTATGGGTGAGGACGGAACCATCGGTGATATCAAGATGACCAAGGATGCACGTAAGCAGGTAGGCTACCTCAATCCTTATGAGAAGATAAACGGAGCCACATTTGCAGTAATGGGCGGAGTAGATACAGCTCCCGCAGATGAGGTAAGCAAGCAGTACGGCTGCGGCAACTTACTTCTTACAGCTATCAATGACGGAGACTTTGTAAAGCTTCAGGGAGTTGACTTCGGAGATAAGGGCGCTAAATCTGTATCGGCTACTATCCGTACAAACGGTAAAGACGGAGCTATCCGCGTGACCACCAAGTATGCGAACGGAACCGTAATAGGCTACATCCCCGTAAAATCCGACGGAGCCGACACCACCGTCTGCAAGGCTGATTTCGCCGACCCCGTCACCGGAGTACAGGACGTATACTTCACCTTCAGCGGCGAAGGCTACGAAGTAGTGGACTGGATGTTTGAATAATACCTAGAATAGCTTAAACGCATAAAACTCCTCACTTGCAAAAAAGTTGTAAGTGAGGAGCGATGTATTTTAAATACAATACGAAAATCGGCATCCATATCCTGGATGCCGGTAATATTTTATGAGTTATTCTTTTCTGCTAGCTGAGCTTCAAGGTCTTTAATGTAGGAGTTAGCCTGAGCTAGTTCTTTTACGGCAGCATCAGCACGTAAAGCTTCAGCGTCAGCACGTTCTTTTTCTCTTAGAGTGTTGATTCGTTCAGCTTTTTGACCTTCTTCGCGTCCTTCCCTATACCATTGTTGGAAGCCAAGTTCCAATATTTGACCATCCATAGTGTTCACCAACCTTTCCTTCATATCGGTGTCTAGATTGCCACTTACTAGATTTACTACTTTTTTCGATAAAATCGATATTTCACGGATATAGTACTCACTTATTTCTTTATCATCGCATGCTTTGTTTATGAGTTGAGATAGCTTGTTAAGCTCTGAGAATATTTTATCATATTCCTCACGATTTGCAAGTGGATTTTTTGCTATGAGCTCTAGCTTTTTCTCGTACCTTAGGATATAGAAGGGAATCATAAAGTAAAGTTTTTTGTCAAAGACTTCTTCCATGGAATAAGATTGAACATGCATGACAGGAACCTGGATATCAAGCTTACGGTCCTCGAATACATAGGAGACTGTTGTTGTAGATTTCTTCGGCTCGTTATCGGATGTCTTCCGAAGCATTATAAGTGCGGAGTGAGGAAGCTGTACGGTTATGGTATTGTCGTTTTTGTCATGATGGATGTTATCCAGTGCGATTTGCATGTTGTAGTCAAGGATGCGAATCATTATGTTGCCATCTTCAGTTGACTGGCATTCGATATGATACATAACATCTCCAAGCTTGATGAGGGCATCACTTATGATTTTGGAAACTTTGGGTTTGACGTCTTCGGAGTCAGTCAGCTTCATGTGTTCGTTGGCGAATCGTTCCAGCTCATCCTTATCCATTAGGTAGTTTGTCCCGAAAAGTTCGTTTACTACAGGAATGAGAAGAGGAAGCATGTAGGTGCACATAGTCTTGAAAACATCGTCATAGAGAGTATGATGTTTCGGTTGTTCGGCTTCGGTATTCGTGATTTGAGATGCGGTTACTACGTTTTTAGGCATAAAAATAAAACCTCCGTCATAGAATAATGTTGGAAAATAAATGATAATATTGATTGCCATCTGTTGTAACAGGTGACAAAAGATTTGTGAAATATTAATGATAAAAAGTAATTTTACGTTTCATGAAACATTTACCAAAGTACATTAATGATATAACAATAAAACAAGAATGTCAAGTGTTTGATTCACAAAAACGATAATATACGGAAAATTAAATTTTGTAAATTGAAAACATGCATACATTTGCGTGAAATAAAGTAAATCAGGGTGGCTGTCCTTGGTGGCGGATATACAGAATATCTCAAATGTATAAAATCCTCGCTTGCAAAAAACTGTAAGTGAGGATTTTTATATTTTAAAAATAATGAATGATTTGATTTTAAACATTTACTCTTCTCAAATGTTCTTTAAGAGAAATCATAGTATCTGTGATTATTCTCATTTCTGTATGATTGCAGTCGGAGAGAATGGTATTTATCATTTTTTCATAAGAAGATTTTGATTCATGTATGCTATCACATAAAAGGTCATCCACTGTTACATCTAAAGCATTGGCTATGTTAACGATAGTGGGAAGACTTAGTTTGGTAGCACCTCTTTCTATGTGCGAAATATTTGAGGGTTCCTGGTTTGAAATTTCAGCCAAGTACTGTTGTGTATAGCCCTTCTCTTTTCTTAATCTTTTTATTCGTATTCCTATGGCGCTGTAGTCTAACTGCATATATCCACCTCAAAATAGAATTGTGTAAAGTTTCATAAATATTATTGTATATCCTTTTAGGATATGATAGAATAATCTGTATATCCGAAAAGGATATGTAGTATAGTTTGATGGGCGTTTTTTTCAGAAAATTCATTTTGTGGCCTCTTTAAGATATGGAGAAATTGTAAATGCAAATATTTGACAATATTACAAGGATAGTGAAGGATGATTTAAAAGATAAGATAAAACTGAATAGTAGAGTTTCTGTAGCTGCAGCATGTTTTTCAATGTATGCGTATAAGGAACTAAAATGTGAAATCTGATCGTACAGATCTTGATTTACTGTTTGGGTGTCTGCTTGAATGGGGACTTCCTTTATCAATGTCATATTCCTCAGAAATGATTGATGGCTGCAAAATTCATATCTACAACGATGGTGATTTGATAGCTTGCTTTGAAGAGGCCATCTCAGATTCTGTTGTTAAAGCTATAGCCAAGAAGCAGCCTCTTAGAGCAGTGTTCCGGGATAGTAGCTTTAATGGAAGTCCTGCAAAAATAAATGTTAGTGAGATCTTTAAGCTATTGGCTCCAGATACAACCGTAAAAGTGCTTTAACGGAGGCGATAGTTATGTGGGTAATACGAGCTGGTAAAAATGGAATATACCACGACGAGTATATTCAAAAGAAAAAGGTCTATCTTGCGTGGTCAGGTTTTGAGAACGACCTGAGTTCGTTGACAACGATGGATGAATTTCGCGAGATAGTAATTGGTGAAAAAAACACTGATAATCAAACTTCGGTGTCTAATTGGGCTGGACAACTGTATTCATTTGTCATTTCAATGATGCCAGGAGATTATGCATTGATCCCTGGGGTAAACAGCCAATCTTATTCATTGATAAGGATAACAAGTAAATACAAATTTGAAAGAACTGATAATAATCTACATCATTATCATGATGTAAAAATAATTGATGAAGGGATATCAAAGGGATTGTTTCCACAACAGATACTGTATTCTTTGCGAGCTTACAGAACAGTGTTCAAAACGAAATATACAAATGAGATATTGTCAATACTAGATAAGAGGAAGGAGGCAATCAGATGAGAATTATTTATAAACATCAAAAATTTCAAGCTGATGCTGCAAAGGCTGTAGTTGATGTTTTTGACGGCCAGCCATATCTGACGCCTACCTACATGATGGATAGAGGTATAAACTATCAGCAGAGTTTGACGGATGATGTTGATTTTACTGGATGGAGTAACCAGAAGATAGTTCCTGAACTGAATGATCAGTTGATTTTGGAACATCTGCAGAAAATTCAGCGTGCAAATCAGATTGCACCATCAAAGAAGCTGGAAGGACGTAGTGAAGGATTTAACCTCACTATCGAAATGGAGACCGGCGTTGGAAAAACATATACATACATAAAGACGATGTATGAGCTCAACAGAGCATACGGTTGGAGCAAGTTCATTATCGTTGTTCCAAGCATTGCTATCCGTGAGGGTGTGTATAAGTCATTCGAGATGACACAGGAGCACTTTGCAGAAGAATATGGAAAGAAGATTCGTTTCTTTATCTATAATTCTGCGCAGCTAACAGAGATAGACCGTTTTGCATCGGACAGTTCCATCAATGTTATGATTATCAATTCGCAGGCGTTCAATGCGAAGGGCAAGGATGCTAGAAGAATATACATGAAGCTGGATGAATTCCGCTCACGCAGACCGATTGATATTATTGCAAAGACAAATCCGATCATGATTATAGACGAGCCTCAGTCAGTAGAAGGTAAGCAGACCAAGGAAAATCTGAAACAGTTTAATCCGATGCTCACGCTTCGTTATTCTGCTACTCATAAAAGTGACAGTATCTACAACATGGTTTATCGCCTGGATGCCCTGGAGGCATATAACAAGCGCTTAGTTAAGAAGATTGCTGTTAAGGGTATTACAGAGACCGGTAGCACCGCTACGGACAGTTATCTTTATCTTGAAAGCATCAATCTGTCCAAAGGTGATCCGACGGCTACGCTTCAGTTTGAGATGAAGATGGCCAGTGGTCAGCCCAAGAAAAAGAGCAAAATCGTTAGGGAAGGTGATAATCTTTATGATTATTCCAATGGTCTTGAAGAATATAAAAATGGATTTGTTGTCAGTCACATTGACGGACGTGATGATTCTGTTGAATTCATCAATGGTATAAAATTCTATGCCGGTGACGTGGTCGGGGCTGTGGACGAAGATCAGCTCCGCAGGATTCAGATCAGAGAGACAATTCTTTCTCATCTGCAGAGAGAGCGTCAGTTGTTCTATAAGGGAATCAAAGTATTGTCGTTGTTCTTTATCGATGAGGTTGCAAATTATCGTGAGTATGATGTTGCCAACCAGCCTATGAACGGTAAGTATGCAACTATGTTTGAGGAAGAATACGAGGATATCTTAAGCAACTGGCAGCTGACTCTGGGCGAAGATGATTATCTACAGTATTTGAAAGCAATTCCGGCAGCCAAGACTCATGCAGGATATTTCTCTGTAGATGGCAAAGGGAAAATGATCAACTCAAAGGTCGGAAGAAAAGAAACGACTTCAGACGATGTTAGCGCATATGAGCTGATCATGAAGAATAAAGAGCTTCTGTTGGACAGAGACCCGAAGAAATCTCCGGTAAGATTTATCTTTTCACATTCTGCATTACGTGAAGGTTGGGATAATCCGAACGTGTTCCAAATCTGCACACTGAAGCAGAGCAGCAGTGATGTACGTAAGCGTCAGGAAGTTGGTCGTGGACTACGTTTGTGCGTCAATAAGAATGGTGAACGTATGGACATCAATGCCCTTGGAAATGATGTTCACAACGTAAATGTCCTTACTGTAATCGCCAGTGAAAGTTATGATTCCTTTGCAAAGGGATTACAGTCTGAAATGGCTGAAGCGGTAGCTGACAGACCTAAGAAGGTTACCCAGGAGCTCTTTGTCGATCATATCGTTAAAGATGATAAAGGCAATGAGTTTGTCATCACAAGAGACGTCGCATCTGCCATTCATTTTGACCTGATCGTTAATGGCTATATCAATAAGATCGGTGAGCTTACTGACAAATACTATGAAGATAAAGCTAACGGTGAGATAAAGATTGCCGATGAAGCGAAAGAATTTTCTGCGGATGTGATCAGCATTATTGATTCTATTTATGATAGTAAGGCTATGCAACCGGAAAATGCCCGCAGTAATAATGTGGAACTGCAGGTAGATGATGAAAAACTTAACAGTAAGGAATTTAAGGAGTTGTGGTCAAAGATTAATGCAA
>JAEEKN010000016.1 GCA_016282435.1 Lachnospiraceae bacterium
CTATCGAAGAAATGGATATGTCAGTGAGGCTGTGAATGAGTATATTTCATACTTCTTCAATCATTATGATGAGAGGGAGATAATAGCGACAATTAAGGATGCCAACGTACCATCTTGGAAGACGGCTGAAAAATGTGGATTTAAATTGATGGAAATCAAGATGTATAAGGACATCGATGACGAGAAAGAAGAACTATACAGATTCTACGTGGTAAAAAGATAGTAAATAAAAACTGATAAAAATGGATATTCGAGAAACGTGAAATCAGAGAGATAAATATGGGATACATGGAAGAATATCGCCAGGACAGACAGATAAAGGGATAGAAATGAATACAACACCTGAAATAGGAGAATATGAAAAATATAACGCTTAAACAATTATCATTGGATATGGGAAAATCGGAATATGATATGCTACAGAACATTCCTGCAGTGGAAAACGGTTTTACCAATCCGGCATATGACCTGTCTTATGACGAGTATAAAGATTGGTTGCGGATAACTGACAACAATTCCAGAGGCATCGATTTGCCAGACGGCTGGATTCCGTATACTACATATGTTCTATATGTAGACGATGCTCCTGTCGGTTATGGCAGAGTCAGGCATTCGTCATCCGAGTATTTGGAAACAGTTGTCGGTGCAGGGAATCTGGGGTACGGCATCGCAAGGGGATATAGAGGAAAAGGATACGGAGGTATTCTATTCAAAGAATTATTGAAAAAGTGCAAAGAGATCGGCTATAAAGAAATCAAGCTGTTCCCGATGAAAAATAACACTGCTTCCGTAAGTATTATGCTGAAAAACGGAGGGCAAATTATTGGCGATTTCAAAAGTCAGAAACATATCATCCGCATACCATTGGAATGATGCGATAAGGAGGGGCTTCATTCTTCCTTCATTGCGCCTCTGATCCTGCTGAGAGATTCCGGTGTGATACCAAGGTAAGTTGCTATATGTCGCTGAGTTGCTCTCCCACTGAGATCAGGATACAGCTTCTTGAAATGTATGTACCTCGCAGTTGCATTTTCTACAATAAAGCCGTTCTCACGGTATATCTTATATCTCATAGCGCTTTCTAAAAGATAAATCCAGATATCTTTAAACGAATCATTTTCCTTGATCATCTTTTTTATAACTGCCGTCTCGCAGACCATGATGGTTGTTTCTTCGAGTGTTTCCCACATGCAGATTCTTTCCGGATAGCCAAAGAAGCCTTCATCCATAAACATTGTGCCTTCAGGAGCAAAACCTCTTGTGATGTCATTTCCGTCATTGTCTATATAATAAGCACGTGCCAGTCCAGACAGGATAAGCCCTGCGTAGGTTGTGTCGTCTCCGATAGAGGCAAGAATCTCCCCCTTTTTTACCACTCTGAAGCTTGCAAGACTCACTATCTCACCGACAAGTTCTTCACTTACATTAATGTTATATTTTTCTGCAAACACCATCAGCTGTTTAACAAAATATTCTTTATCCATAGGTATACCCCTTTAATAACCGCCCATGACAATAATGTAAATAATACTGAGCAGATTAGTTCCACCATGTATGATCATCGGAACTATCAAATGTTTCCTTCTCCGATAACCCAATATACATACAAGTCCAAGCACAAAGGAAGCTCCGAAATTATACCAGTCAAGCAAGCCAAAAAGCATATTGAAAAGCAGAAGTGCCGTAATCTCTCCAAATGCCTGTCCGCAAAATCTCTTCGCAAAGCCTCTGTAATATATTTCCTTGCAGATTCCGCTCACAAAGACCAGTGCGATGACATAAAGAATAGTTATTCCAACTCCCATCTTTCCGTCTTCTACAAAAGCAAGTTCTGTACGACCCTTATAAATAGGCAAAAACAGAAGATTTAGCAGGCTGGCTGTAATTGCGAGTATTACACCCCAAAGAATATCTCCGCCAACAGTCTCTCTTTCATATATTTCCTTTTTAAGACTGATTCCATTCGCTTTATAAAGAAACAGAGCACTTGGAAGGATCACGAGATTGGCAAAAATAAAGGTAAAAGCAAAAATCCACCTGTTAGCCTGTACGTAGCTTGCAATATCCAGCAGATTCATCCCCGGTTTATAAAACCCGAGTGCATTTGCCATCTCAAAAGTGGCAATAAAAAATGTTAATACTGTAGTGATTGTTAATGCCTTCCCGGCATTTTTGATATCGTTTTCTTTCATGATGTCACCTCCTGAAAGAAACAATATCATTATTTTATTCTACTCGCATTGATATATGTTAAGATTCAAAAATGGACCGCTAACCCCGTCCCCAAGAGACCATCACAGCGGTTTCTGCACCTTCACCAGCTTATAATTCCCGATTTCAAACTTTTTCCCGCTTATCCGTGTCGCTATCTGCCGGATTTCCATGAACTCATCACTGACAACGATAAAAAACTGCTTTTTATCGTTCTCTGCAAGATAAAATGTATTATTCAGGTTTTCCAGCGCATTTACGATGTCCGTACCGCTGTCAAAACAGCCTATTCCCGGAAGGAATGCCGTGAATAACATCATCGCATTATCCCTGAGCTTTTCTGTTTTGCTAAGCTTCTTTGTAGCAGAGAGAGGGTAGACCGTATAGTCGGAAAACTTTTCTCTGACAAGAGCGTCTTTGGCTTTTGCTTTCTTTATAAGTCCTTTTTCACCCG
Organism: Lachnospiraceae bacterium; assembly: GCA_016282435.1. Classification (GTDB taxonomy): domain Bacteria; phylum Bacillota; class Clostridia; order Lachnospirales; family Lachnospiraceae; genus RUG11977. The sequence goes on from JAEEKN010000016.1 coordinate 2,666, forward strand.
TAAGATCGACAGGCTCTCTGATAACCGACAGATCAAGAGTGTTTTCGTCATCCAGAAGATAATCTACACTCACATCCAGCAGTCCGGCCAGTGCTTTAAGGTTTGCCACATCAGGCATGCCTTTATCGGTTTCCCACTTAGCCACGGCACTTCGCGATACGCTCAGTCTCTGCGAGAGCTCCTCCTGTGAATAGCCGTTCTTTAATCTTGCTTCTTTAAGTTTTTCTCCAAATGTCATAATGATGACCTCCTTTTTGTGGTTCCGCTGTCAGCGGTTTTCTGTGTCTTCATCATATGACCGTTCTTCTCAGAACCGCAAGAAACGCTCTGTAACAACGCTGTTACTCTCCGTAACATCCCATGTTTTTTCAATTTCCTCACGCGGCATCTTACCCGGAACCGCTTCCATTCCAAACATGGAGAGTGCCTGGTTTACCTTGTCCATGCGCAAAGTTTCTTTTCCCTGCTCCAGTTCACGTACGAAACGCAGTCCCAGACCGGATCTGAGTGCAAACTCTTTCTGGGTCAGCTTTGCTTCCTTACGTTTTTCCTTTATGAAAATTGCAATTTGATTCTTCTGATTCATCACGATAATATACCCTTACGGGTATAAAATCAAGAAATTGTCATATGAACGATACCTTTACGCCATCATCCTTTTGATTGGAGTAAAGAATTCAACAGTTGAATAAAAAATAAAAAAAATGAGTATTGGAATCCTTGGTATAATGTTTTCCGACCAAAGAAAATATACTAAGGAGGAAACCAATACTCATGGACATTATAACACTTCTAGACGATTATGTAACAGGGTTATTAGAAGCAGAGGAGAGTTTTATCAAGGACCTGGGAGAGTTCCCCAAGTTGGAACAAACGGTAAGTGATCTGAGCCAGAGGATGGCAGCCGGATTCCTTTCCCTGGTACTTACAAACGCTGATGAGCTGCTCCGGTCAAGCGGCAGAAGGATGAAACGGTATAACGTACAAAGACGGGTAATGCGTACGTTGATCTCAACAGTGGGGGATGTGACTTTTGAAGAGACAGTCTTTCGTGACAGGAAGACAGGGGAATACCGCCGGCTGCTTGGTGAACTGCTGAGGTTACCGGAGAAAGAACGGTTCACATCACTTGCAGAGGCTAAGCTTATCAACGAAGCAGAAGTGCATTCCTATCAGCGTGCAGCA
>JAEEKN010000017.1 GCA_016282435.1 Lachnospiraceae bacterium
GCAGCATATATGCCCACGCAGACCATTATGAAGAATCCCTGCAGTGCCAGTGCGAAGATGCCCCTGATGTAGTTGGTTCCTATGTTTCCCCATTCCTTGTTGCCAAGTGTGGCGAAGGGTATGGGGGCACAGCTTACGTAAAGGTATATTTCAATCATTCTGCCATACATGATGACCGTAACCAGGATGCTCATGATGTTGACCAGTATCTTTGCGAACATCGTTTCAAACACGAAGCTCCACAGTTCTCCGGTTGTCATTGAATCCAGCTTTGCATGGACTGTTATGACATCTGCCCAAACATCCGGGATGGCTGTTGAATCATATATCTCCGCACCTGCCTTTAAGGACATGCTTGAGCCTAGGTCGAATACCGCCATTACTATGTCCGAGGTCTTGCTCAGGAGAAATACCGCTATGCCTGCTTTAAAGATGTATTTTAGGAACAGCGATGTGTCGAATTCATGCATGTTGTTACGGTCTATGAGCATGGATATCAGCTCATAGCAAAGGACATATGTTATGATCACCGCACCGACCGGGACTATGACTGTCTCTGACAGGTTCTGGATGATGTTGAAGACCCCTCCGTTCCAGCTGCTCGGAGTCTGGCTTACTTCCGTTGCCACTCCGGCGACATTGGAATTCAGGCCTGAAAAAAGGCCGAACAGATTGTCTTCTATCCAGCCTTTCAGCATATCCCGTATGAACTCTGTTATCGGGTCTAATATGAAATCAAACATAGGCGTTCACCTTATTCTCCGCCACCTTCTCCGCCACCTCCGAAGAGTCCGCTGAGCAGCGGGATGACCGTCTGGGCGAGGATTATAATACCGCCCCCAGCCATCAACTGTTTTATACCCTGGGACTTGGATCCGGCATTGTCATTTCCATAGCCTTCAAGTAGGTTTATAACGCCCCATACGCCGATTCCGGCACCGATTGCTGTGATGACTGTTTTGAGTCCGTCAATGGCTGATGAGAAGAAGCTCATAGCGAATATATTTCCCTGCATCTGGAAGCCGAAAAGGCGGAGGGTTGACAATGCAAATACTGTCATTAATGGCATAAAATGTGATGTTCTTGCATTTTCTAAATTAAACATTTTTCTTGATCTCCTTGTGTTGGTTAATGTGTTTGTTTCTTTGCTTCTGTGATAATCCTAACATTAACTGTTGGATCCCGGGCATGAATTACCATGCGGAAGTACTTTGTGATATACATTTTCCTTGCCTCCAAAATTAAAATGGAGAAGGATATCTGTCCTTCTCCGGAAATAAAAAAAGCGCAGGAATAAGATTTTCTCTTAAACCTGCGCATGACGCTGAATCTATATGGTAAAAACATTATATTTTTCTACCATATTGCAAAACAATGTATTGCAAATGTAGTGCAATAGTGATATAATTATCAAAAACATACTGGGAGGTACACTATAATGTCTACTGCTACAACACAACATAAAACAAACCGTTCTGCAAATTTTACTATGCGAATTGAACCTCAAAAGAAAAATTCACTAGAGCTATTATATAAAGGGCTAGGTATAACTCTTGCCGATGCTGTTAATATTTTCTTTGAAAAATCACTTAATGTCGGCGGTATCCCTTTTGATCTGCGTATGGACAATTATAACCGCGATACTTTTGAGGCAATGAAAGAAGCTCTCGATATAGAAGCTGGTATAGTTAAGGCAAAAAGATATAAAAACGTTGATGACCTTTTCGCTGATAACGATGCCGAAATTGCTGCCGAGGAGGATGAATAATGCTCGATATCGTCCAGACCTCAAAATTCAAAAAGGATTATAAACGTCTTGTAAAGCAAGGCAAAGATATGAGTCTTTTAAAACCTGCAATTACTACTTTACAAAAACAGGAACCTTTACCCGCCTCTTATAATGACCACGCTCTTGAAGGGAATATGAAAGGATTCAGAGAATGTCATATAAAAGGCGATTGGGTACTTGTTTACAGAACAGATGACAAACAGCTCATCTTAACTCTTGTTCGTACCGGTACACACCGAGATACTTTGGGTATTGAATGATAATATTCTCATAGATTCTCCATTTTGAGGTCACAAATTGTGACCTCATTTTTTTGTATTTCTCTTGATAACCCTTGCTATGTCCCTGAGTTCCTTACAGCCTGTATCATCCATATGATACATACTCTGGATTATGTCTTCTAGACAAAATATCTGTATCCTATTCATTTGTTTCAGTTTACCTACTGTCATTCCATCAAAAAGGAGCTTTCCGGCATATGTTTTTCTCACCTCCTCGATGCAGTCATTCCCAACATCTATCTTAATCGGCAGTACCCTTGATATTTTTACAAGTATTGCAAGACTAAGCTCCTTGTCTGATTTTAATGCAGCATATAATGTCGATGGATTGATCCCTGCCTGCATAGCTATGGTACGGATTGACTCGCCTTGAGCTCTGATCAGTTCATTAAGTTCCGTACCGGTTCGCACTACAATCTCTTTCATCGTGCCCTCCTCTCCAAAACAATAAGCCCGGTAATAAGATTTCTTAATCCCGGGCTCTAACGCTATTTTGTTATTAAGTTTTATATGATTCTAAATGGTATTTTTATGGTATGGTTAGTAAATTAACTTGCGGGATAACGTTCCACCGTTCATCTCGATAAATTCGAATTTGTAATATTCTTTGATTATCTTAAGATGAAATCCAAATTAATACTTTAATATTTCCCCATCTTGTGCTACTGCTTTGGTAAAATCATATTTTTCTGGTTTCCCACTCAGATAATAATTTATTATTCTCGCATTAGCGGCATGTGTAATTATCAACACATTCTTTTGCATATAGTCTTCAGAAAGCATATTACAAAAAGATGCGTTACGTTTCATAAAAACATCAAATGATTCCGTACCTCTATCTCCAGTTTTTATTGCTTGCCAAAACAAGCTCATTGACTCTCCATTTTCTTCTGTTCCTTCAAATTCGCCGCAATCTATTTCTGCAAGCCTTTCATCCAGTATCATTTTTCCTTTATAAATAATTTCTCCTGTTTGGACGGCACGCATTTGCGGACTACAAAAACATATGTCAAATTCAATATCCTTTAATTCTTCTGCTTGCTTTTTTGCTTGTTCTATACCGTATTGATTCAAAAAAGTTTCTGTAACTCCATTAAACCTCCGAAATAAATTCCAATCTGTTTGTCCTTGCCGAACCAAATAAATCATACACTTATCCCCCCTACAAATTCGGTTTTATGTTCCAACGTTCATCCCGACAAACTGGAATCTACAGTGCTAATTCCATCAGCCAGCAATCTACTTTTTCTCCCTCAAACATCTCATGTTTTGGAAGTGATTTAATGATTTTAAACCCGGCTTTCTCGTATGCCCTTATAGCCCTTTTATTATCTTGGTGCGGGTCA
>JAEEKN010000171.1 GCA_016282435.1 Lachnospiraceae bacterium
ACGAAGTGGAATGAAACGGGTTTGGGGCGTCGCCGCCCCAAACTAAAAAAAGGTTGTGTCTAATACGCAGATAACTTTCCAGCTAGCGACTTTTTAGGCCCAAAGGGCCATAAAAGTCAAAAAAGACCGAGCTGCGAAGCAGCGAGCAACCCGCCGCATGGCCACCTTCAATCCGCATGGTTATCCATCCGCCTTGTTTTCCTCTTCCTCCAGCTGCTTGATATACTCCGTAGGACTAACCCCGTAATACTGCTTGAACGTGGTGGAGAAGTGTGTCTGCGATGAGAATCCCACCGTGTACGCAATCTGTGACACATTCACCTTCTTCTCCTTAAGCAGCTTCATGGCCTGCTGCATACGGATGTTCTGCATGAATCGTGCGGCCGAGAATCCCGTGATCTCCTTAAGCTTGCGGTGCAGCTGGGTACGGCTCATTCCCATCTCATCAACCATCTGGGATATATTGAAATCGCTGTTTGACAGGTTCTTGTTTACGATTGCCATGACACGTTTCATGAACAGCTCGTCACTTGACTCAAATTGCACAGGCTCAACCTTCTCGGTCTGCTCAAGCTTACCTGAGAACTTGCCCTTGACAATCAGTCGGTTGTTTATCAGGTTCACCATAAGTGCCTTAAGCTCACTCATATAGAACGGTTTGGGCAAGTAACTGTCGGCACCTGTATCCAGTCCCAGCATACGGTCCTGCAGCTTATTCTTGCCCGACAGCATGATAACCGGGATATGGCTTACCAGAGTGTTGCCCTTAAGTGCCTTGACCATCTGGATGCCATCCATCTCGGGCATCACCACATCGGTAATGATAAGGTCAGGCATCTGTGATACGGCCAGCTTGAGACCCTCCTTACCGTTACGTGCGGTAATGATCTTATAGCTGTGCTTGAGGCTGTCTGTAAGGTAATCCAGCATTGAGTCGTCATCATCCACCAACAGCACGCGGATAGAGCCCTTTGACGTCTTGCTCTCATCCTCAACCTCAAACTCCATACTGGTGCGGTTACGTTCCAGCTGCGGACGTGCTATCTGCTCTGAGTCAACAATATCCTCAGGCGGGATATGGCTGTTACCCAGCGGCAGACGGAATGAGAATACGCTACCCTTCTGGCCGTCTGTGCGGTTGGATGCCTTGATGGTGCCGTGATGCATATGTATCAGCATCTGGCTGTAGTTAAGGCCGATACCCATACCCATCGTCATGGATGTAAGCTGGTTGTCAGCCCTGTAGAAACGATCAAACACCTTATTGGCCTCATCCTTATCCAGACCTACGCCTGTATCTGAAACCGATACCTCGACATAGTTGTGCAGAGGTCCCTTCACGCTGTCATCGGTCCCCACCTCAACGCTCATCTCAATTGTGCCGTCATCGGGGGTGTATTTGAATGCGTTTGACAGCAGGTTCATCATCACCTTGTCAATGCTGTCACGGTCTATCCAAACCGGCTGCTCAGCCATGGCATGGTTAAAGCGGAACGTGATGTTGTTGCGCTCGGCAGTCTGCGTGTAGAGCTCAAACGGGCCCATCAGGAAGTTGATAAGGTCAGTCTGCGCATAATGCAGCTGCATCTGGCCCTCATCATACTTACGCATATCCAGCAGTTGGTTAATCAGCGACAGGATACGTGTAGAGCTGCGGTGCATCTGCCTCAGGTTGGACTGGATATCGGCCGGCAGGGTATCATTCTGCAGCATATCCTCAAGCGGCGATATCACCATCGTCATAGGAGCACATATCTCATGAGCCACGTTGATGAATGACAGGAACTTGGTCTCCTCCATCTCACGTACACGTGTCTTGCGGCGTGAACGCTGAATGAACAGCAATATTCCCGATGCAATGACCACATAGAGTATTATCGCTCCCGTATCGGCATACCAAGGTGCCTCCACCCTGATTGAATACATCCTTGTGTCCGATACGATATCGTTCAGTCTGGCCCTTACATAGAGGTTGTATCGGCCAAAACCAAGCTTGGAGAATGTAAAGCGGTTCAGTCCGGCGGGGTTGCTGTTCCACTCATTGCGGTCAGGGTTGAATGAGTACTCGTAAATCAGGCTCTGCTCGTCGCCATAATTCAGCGTACTGAATTCAAGCGTGAATGAGTTGTCCCTGTATGCAAGCCTGAAATGGTCCGATACGCTAAGCGGCAGCTCCGTTATCTTCTTGCCGCCCGACAGCGACTGTGAAGTGATACGCTCACCGTTCAGGTAGAAACCGGTCATGATGACATTATTCACTGTAGACCTGGTGGTGATGCTGTAAGGACAGAATGACGTGATACCGAAGTTACTGCCAAAATATGCCCTGTCATCTATCTGTGAGAACGTAGATACGCGGTTGAACGCCTTCTCCTCAGTGTAGAAACGGCTAATCTCATAATTGTCAGGATCTATGCGGTTCATTCCGCTTGGAGTAGACACCCAGATGTAACCTTCATTATCCTTGAGCATGCTGCGAATATCGTCATTTGACAAACCCGACGCGGTATTGAGCAGACGTGTCTCACCGTACGTGGAGTTATAGATTATGATACCCTTTGTGGTACCGAACCACAGCACGCCCTCACGCTCCTCAAGAATACATGTACAGCCCGATGTACCCATGGCAGCCGACAGCTTGCTGTTACCTATGAACGTGTTGTTGTCTATGTCAAAGCAGTCTGCGCCGTTGTCGTGGCCTATCCACAAACGGTTCCAGCTGTCCACAAGCATGATATGCACCCAGTCATTTGAGAGCCACTGGCCGTTCTTACCGGTCTGGGCAAAATCCTTGTATCCCTCAACCTTTGTCTCGGTCGAGTCCAGA
>JAEEKN010000172.1 GCA_016282435.1 Lachnospiraceae bacterium
ATTATCCTTCACATCTGTATTGGGCAGTTCCTCATATCCCAGTGTATGCTGACCCTGGGCACAGAAGAAACGTCTGTTGATAAGTGCCAGAGCCTGCTTATAGGACTGACTTATCTGCTGTGGCGAATCCACACGCACACCGTAACAGATAAATATCGTATCCATGGGGCTTCCGGCCTGCGGGGTGGCATTGTCGTAATGCTCCAGGAAATCATTGAACTGCTTTATGGCTACGGCTCCTTTCAGGAGTATGACGTCGTTCTGGCCTATCCTGATACCCTCAAAAGTATTGTTGTTCACATTCCTTACGTTCAGGAGTTCTGCAAAGTCGTAGGTTATGGATGAAATCTTGTTGGAGTAGTTCTCGTATATTACAACCTGATAGTCATCATAGGTGAGTCCCATCTCTTCCAGAGCCTGAGGCGAATACGCATCGTCTATGGCCTCGCCGGTTATGATCTCACGGAGGATTACATCGTGAGCCTTGTTCCTATAAACATCTATATAAATATCTTTGTTTCGCTCGTCATCCAGAAGTTTTTTTACGTAGGATACGGCCTCGAACAGGTCATCCTCGTCGATGGGCTTTGTGAGGTAGAAATCCACATTGTAGCGGATAGCGGTTTGGGCATAGGTAAAGTCCGAATAGCCCGACAGGATGATGCATTTACCGGTAAAACCGGCTTCCCTGGCGGCCTTTATGACTTCTGTACCGTGAAGTTTGGGCATACGGATATCAAGCAGGATGAGATCCGGCTGATATTTTTTAATAATATCCAGAGCCTCCTGCCCGTTTTCTGCTTCATAGTCAGTTGAAAAACCCATGGATTCCCAATCCAGCAGGCATTTGATGCCTCGCCGGATGTTGCTTTCATCATCGGCAAACAATACCCGGTACATACTATGTCCTTTCTTACTGCTGTAGTAAACACGCTATTACAAGATACATTATATCACATTAAAAAAAATTTGCAATTATTGGAACTTTTTTTTATTTTGCTCGTCTAATCAGTGAAAGGAAAAATAAAAGATAAAACAAGATGCTTTACAACAGGGTGACAATATAGTATCATATAAAATCGGAGACTTGGTATTTTTATGAAAAAATAGCTCCGATTGGAGGTTACATGAAGTACGACGTTGAGACCCTGATGCGGCAGTATGGTAATGATGTGTTGCGTACCGCATACTCGTATGTCAAGGACAAATATACCGCGGAAGACATATTCCAGGAAGTATTCATAAAGGTTTTCAAGAACCTGGAGAACTTCAGGGATGAAAGCGATGTAAAGACCTGGCTCATACGAATTACGATAAACACGGCAAAGGATTATCTGAAGAGTGCATATAACCAGAAGGTGGTTCCCATGATGGAATTCGAAGAAAATATGCTGACTTCGGATGACGATTATGAAAAGATAGAGAATCAGGACAGGGACGAGCAGGTGAAAAAGACGGTCATGAGCCTGCCGGACCAGTACCGGGAAGTACTTCTCTGTGTATATTATCACGATATGAGCGTGGCGGACACCGCAAAAGCTCTGAATATCGCGGAGGGAACGGTCAAAAGCAGGCTGTCCCGTGCGCGGGAAATGATGAAAAATAAGCTGGAAGGGAGGCTGTAGATATGAGTGAAGAAAAAATCATGAATCTCGAAAACGAAGATCTCGATATCGATTTTAAAAACTTATTTAATGATGAATTCGACTCGCTTGATATATCCGTTAGTGAAGATCTCATAGCTAAAACTATGGCCGCCATAAAGCTTGAGCAGGAAAAAAACGGAGAAGAGAATGCGGATGATACCGCAGTAAAAACAAAAGATAAGAATGCAGATGCTTACACTAAAAAAGCGGACGCAATGAATGCAGATAGAGCTACAGAAAAATCAGACGACAACGGAAAGATAGTTAATATTTCCGAACGTTCGAACAAAAAATACATTATAAAGATGGTATCGGGTATTGCAGCAGCCCTCGTTATAGGAGTAGTTGGCCTGTTCGTATTTAAGGCAGGCAGGGCAGAGCGCAAAGCCGATACGGCTCCCATGGCAAATTCCGCTACGGAAAGCAAGATGTCAGAGACCGCTACTGCGGATGACAGTTATGAGTATGATGATATGTGCGTGACGGAAGACGCTTCTGAAGCAGGAAACCAGTCGTTTGCAAGTCCTGCCAGAGAGAAAACGAATAATCTTGAGATTGATTCATCCCTAAATTCAAAAACACAAAACTATTCGGGTGATACTTCAGGCGGTCGTGAAATGTTTGAAGATATGACTAAAGAAGAGACCAAGACAGCCGCTCCGGAGACAGTTCCGAATACGGTAACGGATTCTGTAGAACTGTCTCCGGAGGCCGAAGATGGCGGTTTTGACGGTGACAACAATGTAGGCGCAACCGACGAGACGTCATCCGGAATCACTGAAGAGGATGTCGTATTGGAACTTGAAGATATCTTTGCTGTGATAGAAACTTTCGACAGCACCGACGTGTCGGATCGAGCAAAATTACAGGAGATTGTCCGTAAAACAGAAGGCTACACCAGACTGATAGCGGTAGGAGATAAGGTAAAAGATATACTGAAAGAACTCTACGCAGGCTCAGGCGGCGAGACCGAAAAAACTGTTCTCGAAACCATACTTGAAGATATAGGATAAAAATTATCGTTTAACCTTCCCCAATAGAACCTTCCCCTAGTGGGAAGGCAGCTGCAAAGCAGCAAAAAATCGGCTCGTACGAGC
>JAEEKN010000018.1 GCA_016282435.1 Lachnospiraceae bacterium
TAACTCTCGAAGCAAACAAATTATGTCTATTCCATCTTGATTTTGGGAAAGAACTCCATTCTTCGCGATAGCATTTTCCAATGACACAGTCAATGTATGAAGCAATGACAGTATCGCTTCTCCGCGGTACAACTCTCCTTTTTTATCATTGAAGTCCGAAGCCAGTAACACGTCTTTACATTCCGGAATAGGTGGCTGTTTCATTGCTCTGTTCTCTGCTTTTTCATATTCACCCATTTGCGAATACAAAGATAAGAGGGAGCATACGACATTGCTATGATCTCTTGATATGTTCTCATACAATGAAACGGCTTCTTGCCAATATGCGTTAGCTTTGTCGCTCTCTTTGGTCCCCCTTTTGTTCAAAGCATGAGCCAAATAATATTGTAATTCTTTCTCCGATGGGAATTCCTCCAATCCTTCGCGTAACATATTGATGCAATCCATCAAATCCTTATCATCATCACTTAGAAGTAATTTGTTCGCTTTAACAATGCGTTCATTAATTTTTTCTTCCCTGACATTGTTGTAGCCGAAAAGTTCATCTATTGTAATGTGAAAATAATTTGCAATAGCCGGAATCATAGACATATCAGGATACCCGCCATTTGCCTCCCATCTGGAAATTGCCTGCGCCGTTACGCCTAATGCCTTTGCCAAATCTTCCTGCTTTCTGCCATCCCTTTTCCTTAATGCTCTGATCTTATCTCCAAGATTTACCTGCATATTTACTACCTCCATTTTTTATTCACCGGTGTAAATATAGTATAGCAAAGGCGATATGCCATTTCAATAATCAATTAATTGTATATCTTTCAAGTATTTGTTGTTTTTTGAAAATTCAAAAGTTCTTCGTCGTGCACTACAAGGACCATAGGACATGGGGGTTGGTTTTCTTCATCGTATTTTCCATCATGGAGCTTGCCTATCCTGATTGCTTCACGGATTGTGGCTAACACCATAGCGTCGTAGCTGTACAGATATTGTTTCTGCAATGGTACGCTTCTTAGGTGCGGAGGTATTTCTTTTCTCTTGCCCTTAAGGAAAACAGATAAAGGTTCTGCCAAGGATCCGGCAAGTTTAACGTGAGCATTATATAATGCTTCACGGAGTATATGCGCTTCGTTTTGGGATAAGACAGGTATATTGACCAGTATTTTATAACCTTCCTTACGAAGCACCTTGCATCTTGTAAGCCATGGAATTGCCTTTAGGTATTCATGGTTGAGACCTGCTGATTCAGGATTCACTTCTTTGTAAATGGCATACAGGAGTCTTGAAAATTCCTCGTCAACTATCGGCTTCTTTGGAATGAAAGTGTAGTCAGGAGAACGGTCATACTGGCAGCATGGGAAACCTTCTGTTCCATAAACGTGCATTTCAACGGAATCATTATTGGAAATATTGTCCAGACGGACATTTCTTTCCCCTGAATACTCGTATTTGCGTAACCCGATATCTTTTGAACCGACATAGCCTTCTTTGATTATATGACCAAAGGCTATCCATCTGCCGCCGGATGGTCTGTCAGGAAATTCCTGCTGTGAGTTGAATGCATTGGTTACCGCTTCAAATATTCCGTAGTCCAAGCAGTTGAACGCAGTGTAAAGTTCCATTGAATTCCGGGTGTCCATATTCCAACTTCTTGTGGAAAAAGCTGCATTAAGCGTGGTGATTGCCTCTTCGATAGGTGTCCATAGCATATCGAAGTTTGAATTTACAAATTCTATCTGAGCCGGAATATGCTTTTTCATATCATCGACAGTATAGATTATGAAATCCGTATAATACCGTATACCGGTCTTTACCATAAGTTCACCGTTTACCAGTTTTTCTACTACAGGTTCAATATACGCTATTGGAACACCTAACCCTAAAGATATTTCTTCCATGGTAACAGGTTTTTCATATGCTAACCAAAGAATGTTCTGAGCTAATACGTCATTATAAACAATTGAACAGGGTTCTCCGTTTATTCCTCCGGTTCCGCTGTATGATATGTTTAATCTGACGGGTGAATAGCTTTGCTCATTATATTTTTCCATATTTTCAAGTCCTTCCTTTACAGATTTTCTTCCAAGATGCAGTCTGCTTTTGACAGTACCTTTGGGAATACCAAGTTCTTTTGAAATCTGTTCAATGCTTTGATCCCTTAGGTAGTGCCTGACAAGTACGTCTCTATAGGTTTTTCCGAGATAGGCTACTGCTTTCCGGACAGCTTCATATTCAGATTCCTGCTCAAGATTATCTAAGATATTTGAATCATCCATGATATCAAAATCATCACCGATATGTATAACCGGATGGTTGTATTTTTTTCTTAAAGCATCATTGAACCTGCGGTTCATCACAGAGCATAACCATGTTTTAAAATCCTTTATCTCTTTCCCTTTTGATATATAGGAAATGGCTGCCAGTAATGTTTCTTGTGTAAGGTCCTCAGCATCATAGATATTCCCGCATTTTTTCAGGGCCAGACCTAACAGGTATTCTGAATATTGGGTCAATTGTTCTGTCTGCATCTCTCATCCTTGTTATGCAGGCAAGTATTAATATCCGTGACATGCCTGCTATGTCACAGATAGATGTTTGAAAGTTTATTCAAACGTCGGTTTCTTTGTAAGCTTACATATATATAGTCGTTTAAAAATATGGAAGGTTCACAGAAAATCATAACAAGTTTATATTTTTTATGCAAGAAAAAGGTCAATCACCGGGACGGTTCTTTGATTGATTTCAACCGAAGAACCGTCCCGGTGATTGCTGTAAAAAAATTGCAGAATAGGTTAATTATTTTGATAGACCAGTCGATATATAAATTAGACGAGTGGAAAATAAATCCATTCGATAGACAAAAACGATATCAAACATGAGGTGTGTATGAAAATAAAGCATATAATGAGCAACCGTGAAGAAAAGGTTATGGAGCATCTTTGGGAGAACGAGGCAGCCATGACGATAACCGAGCTAGAGGAACTTATGGTAGAAGAAGGTCTTAGTAAAGCTTCTATTTTCAAAGCCGTACAGGCTTTGATCAAATGCTCATATATAAAGGTCAGCGGAGTTGAACTTGTCGGTAAAACATATGCGAGACA
>JAEEKN010000173.1 GCA_016282435.1 Lachnospiraceae bacterium
ACAGATGATCAACGGTTATTACTCGCCTCAGAATACCGAGCTTTTCAGAGAACTTTATAATTCTCTGCTGGAGCAGAACGGGGGAGAGAGAGCAGATCAGTACTTTATCCTGAAAGATTTCCGTTCGTATGCCGAGGCACAGAAGAGGATAGAGGCTATGTACAGGGATGAAAAGAAATGGGCAAAATCCGCTATGCTTAATGTGGCAAAATGCGGTAAGTTCTCTTCAGACAGAACCATAGAGGAATATGTAAAGGATATCTGGCATCTTGAAAAGATTACTGTAAAGCCTGAAAAATGAGACTTGACAGCTAAGTAAACAGAACATAAAAATCCGAGGGGGTTCCCTCGGATTTTTTTATCAGCCTACTCCTACGTAACTGTATGCGTTGATGTAACCTATTTCGTTTGAGAATGAGTAAACAGCGTCGCCGTTATAGTATTCGGGATATATATCCTGTAAAGTTACGGTCTCGTCTCCGGAGTAATACAGATCCAGTAATCTCAACTTCTTTTCCCAAATGGTCTCTTCGGGCCAATCGGTGGTATCGTAGCATTTTCTGATGTAATCAAAATATGTATGAAGCTTGGTCCGCATGTGTTCGCTGGCAAAGAAATCTTTTCCTTCGTATCTCATCAGATTTTCGAAAAGTCTAGCTCTGTCTTCGGTAGCTTTTGAGAGAGAGTATGTGTCGATGAAGTAACAATCCTCACGGTTGCCGTCATAGTAAGTAAATTTTGCAAACGGACTGGATTTGTTATAATCATTCATGTAATAGAAATCCTTAGGATTGTTTTCATTCCATACTTCTACGAAATTAAACTCTCCGGTGCTTTCGCCCGTATAGTCAATCTTTGTATCCAGAAGGTGTGACAGCTCATGGATGATGTTCATTCTGAGGTCTCCCCAGTAGGAAACATCCAGAGCCAGGAAGCGTTCGTAAGAATCGGTGCCTGCCAGGGCCACGGCATTGTCTATTCCGTAAGAACTCTTTTTGGTGAAGCCTGCACATAAGTAAATGCCAAGAGTTTTTTTGCCGTCAAATCTTAACTGGGAGAAGATATTTTCAGGATACATTGAAAATACTTCATCAATCATATGAAGTACTTCCTCCTGTTTTGAATAATCATCGCTGAAAGCAAACTCATAATCATGATTTCCACCGAATATTTCTGTTCCGAGGTAAATATATATATTATATTTTTCCTCAAGTTCTTTTCTGTAGGTGTCTACAAATTCAGGGATGGAGTCAAATCTGATATATTTTGAACTGCTGACATTCAGATCATCGTTCATATAATCCCAAACATAAAAGTAAGGGTCTTTTAAGACGGAACCGGATATATACAAAAGCCCTCTTTTAGCATCGAGAACAAACGCATCATCCTGAAAACTGGGGTTTTCATAGGAAATCACACAATTTGATACAGGATCTCCCGTGGTCATGTCATAACAGGTATATGTTATCATGGAATAATCGTTTCGGTGAAGACTGTCCCGTGTTATTATTATCTTCCTTTCCCAATCGATTATCGGATTGTATATTTCGGTAAGGTTAGATATCTTGATTTCTACAGCGTCCGAATTTTCGGGATAGGAATTCGATAAGTAGATATCGTTCAATATCTCTTCGGGATTTTCAAGATTACTTGTAACCTTTAGGGATAGCGGAAGAGCGGTACCGGTTATTAATTGTTTTTTATCGGGTGAAACAAAAACCGATATATCTGATGCTTCTCCCTCGGTGGTACAGAACTCTTTACCTGCCATGTCAAAGAGATATAGTCTGTAGTAGGCGTACTTCCTTGTGTACATGGAAACATACATGTAATTCTCATCAGGTGTTAAACTTGAAATATAAGCATCAGATAAACGGGAATCGTCGATAAGCAAGGTTTCGGTACCGGTCTCGGTGCTGCATTCATACAATCCTGTACCTTTTATATAATAAATCTTAGTATAATCTTTATTAGGTAAAAAGTAAAAAAATTCGGAATCCCCATAGTCACTGTAATCGTCATTTGGCTCTTCATCGCCGTTATCATCTGGATTAGCATCTTCGTAAGGAACTGTGAATGAAAACAGTTCTTTTAGACTTTCGTCATAAAACTTTATGTTATAAGAGTCTTCCTTGATGACAATGTACTTATCAGGGATAACATAGAATGCGTAATCGTCGATATCCTCAACATTGACAGAAATGGTGTAAGTTTCACCTGTTCCTATATTGTAGGAAATAACCTGAGGCAGAGAATCCTTTGTTTCATTGCCAAAATAGATCAGGCTGTCGCCGAACGAACGAGCCTGGAAGTAATAGCCCGAAAAAGAAGGTATTGGTGCTGTATACAGACATTGGTCATCGGTTTCCGTGAGCAGGTCTGTTAATTCCGGCATGGGGGTGGGCGTCGGTGTAGGCGACGGCGTGGGAGAGGGAGTAGGTGACGGCGTAGGAGTAGCGGAAGGCATAGAACTCGGAATAGGGCTTGCCTGACCTGTTACAGCTTTGTTACCGTCAGGATCCACTATGTGACGATCGTCTGCTTTTGAGCATCCTGCGAAAAGACATAAACACGCTGTTATTAAAAATATAAAAACTATGTTTTTTTTCATACTTTGATTTCCTTTAGCCTCTGTAAATGGAACTTTCAACTGATCTGGCTGCATTTCTGCCCAGGAGAGCTTCGGTGACGGCGAGGCCGAATGAGACAGCAGATCCCATGGATTTACCGGTGACAATGTTGCCGTCTATGACTGCCCCGTCGGAACAAACAGATGCGCCGGTAAGTTTATCTTCGAATCCGGGGAAACATGTTGCTTTCTTACCTTTTAGCAGTCCGTTCAACCCCAGAACGGAAGGGGCGGCGCAGATGGCGGCCACTATCTTTCCTGCGTCGTTATATGCTTTTATAAGCTTTATACAGTCGGTACTTGCTGCAAGGTTTTTTGTACCGGGCATTCCTCCGGGAAGGATTATACAGTCTCCGTCTAAGAGATCGTCAGCATTTATATCGAGGTTTAATGTTAAGTCAGGTTTGATCTTGATGTCGTGTGTGCCTCTGGCAGCTTTACATTCATGTCCTGTGCCTGTAGATGAAGGAATTTTTACGAGTTTGACATCTACGCCGGCTCTTATGAGAATATCAGCGGTGGTCAGTGCTTCAACTTCTTCGAATCCGTCTGCAAGTAATAAATAAGCTTTCATTTTTTCTCCTTTTTCATATCTTTCTTTAATCTTCTGAAATCTCCCAGTGCTTTCCAGCCTATTTTTATGATCCTGGGAATGTTAACCGAATTCTTTCCGGCTTTTCTGGGTTTAAAGCTGATTACCTTGAAATCGGTCTTCTCATTATAGTATGTGAAATATGTGGTCATCATGATATTGGGAAGATTGTAGTCCTTATCAAGCTTGTAGAGATATTTCTTTACCACGGAGGTTTTCATAAGCCTGAACGGGGCATTTGCATCAGGAACTTTTACCTTAAAATACAGCTTGAGGAGGAAGCAAACGACTTTTTCCACGAATGCACGGGATTTGCCGTCACCTCTTACGGTACGGTTGCCGAATATTCCGTCGTAGTTTTTGCGGTCGTTCCAGAAATCAGCGAATTCTTTCGGATTGGTCTGACCGTCGGAATCGGTCTGGAAGATATAATCTGCACCGTTTTTTATAGCATAGTCGTATAATGCTATGACTTTCGGGCCGTGTTGCTTGTCAGATGTGTCAAGTATTTCAAACCGGGAATGTGATTCTTTGAACTTTAAAAGAATATTGTGAGTGGCATCCGTACTTCCGCTGTCTGCCACAACAAGTCTTGAATCGGGACCTTTATCTTCGAGTATGCCGTACCATGAGTCTATAACCCTTAAAATATTGGCTTCTTCGTTATAGGCCGGCATCACAATATATAAGCTATCCATGGATTTCACCTCAAAACATTATTTATAACAGTATAATACTTTTTTTATAAATATTCAATATAATATGGAATTTAAAATAAAAAAATGCTATAATGAAGTAAAAAAATTACCAAAGGAATAAAATGATGAGACGTAATGACTGTTTTGTGACGAAAAAAGTATGCGATTCTACCTATCTTTTACCTGTCGGACAGATGATTGCCGAGTACAATAACGGAATCAGGCTGAACGGTGCAAGCGAATATATCTGGGATCAACTTGAAAACGATATATCTGCAGGGGAACTGATAGACAGATGTGCAGCACATTTTGAAGCTGATGAGGATGAGAAAGAGAACCTTGAAAAAGACATAATGA
>JAEEKN010000174.1 GCA_016282435.1 Lachnospiraceae bacterium
CTACGGCCACACCTGAACCGACAGCTACTCCGGAGCCTACTTCTACTCCTACACCTACTCCGCTTGTAGCCGAAGTCAGCCTGATGATTCCTACGAAATTCACCATGACATATATGGGAGGAAAAGGCGGAACCATCGAGCCCATCACATATATGGCAAAGGACTACTTGGGAGACGGACCCGATGTAGAGAAGAAGGCATATGTATACCTTCCTCCGGATTATGATGAGACAAAGAAGTATAATGTAATGTATCTCTGTCACGGAATTGGCGGCAGCGAGAATGAATGGGGTATGACCGGAAGTTCTTCGAAAGTAAAGCATATCATGGATAACCTCATAGGAAACGGATTCATAGAGCCTTTTATCGTGGTTACTCCTAACGGAAAGGCATTTGCTCTTTCAAATACCTCAGGAAACGACCTCTTCTATAAATTCGGATATGAGCTCAGAAATGACCTCATCCCCTATATCGAGAGCCATTACTCAACATATGCGGAGTACGATGAGAACGGATATGACATGGCAGCTACGAGAACACACAGAGCTATGGCAGGACTGTCCATGGGCGGTATGCAGACCATAAATATCGGAATGTGCGAATGCCTCGACCTGTTCAGCTGGTTCGGAGCATTCTCTGCAGCTCCCACATCCTATAGTGCTTCGAAGGTAGCAAAATCTGTGGAAGATTCCGAATACACAGTAGACTTCTTCTATAACATCTGCGGTAAGAACGACAGCATAGCATATTCGAGTGCTTCAGCCGCAGCAAAGAACCTTCCTACATTCAGTGATTCATTTGTGGATGAGGAGAACTTCCTGTGGCAGGAAAAAGCCGGTGGACACGACTTCAACATCTGGTATCTCGGATTCTATAACTTCGCCCAGATAGCATTTAAGGGATACACCGCACCTGAAAAGACAGAATGAAATAAATCTTGTATAGGCAGTGAATAGTTGCAAATAAAATATGCTTAGATTTAAAAGAACTAACCAAAAGTTAGTTCTTTTATTTTTTTTTAATTGTATAATCGTATATAGCAAATCTATATATCACAGTAAATCAATTTCTTTATAGAAGTGCTGGTGCCGTTAGCTTTTTTGAAAAGAAAACGACCCGTAGGAAAGAAAATTATGTGGTAAAACCGCAAAAAAATGGAGGTTAAACATGAAGCAGAACAGAAGCAAAATCAAAATGATGCTGGTAATGGCGTTGTTTCTTACGCTGCTAACTGCACTCTCATATGAGCCGGTAAAAGCAGCACAGAAGGTATCAACACCGAAGATAAAGGTCAGCGCTATATCCGAGGAAACCGGCATAAAGGTCACCATAAAAAAGACCAAGAATGCCCAGGGATATGAGATTTATCTAAAAGGTCCACAGGACGAAGAATTTGCAAACGTAGCTAAACTAGAGAAAAACGGTAAGAAAAAGAGAAAATACAGCATAAAGAACCTTGGGGGCGGCGAATACAGCGTAAAAGTAAAGGCATATATGCTGAACGGTACACAAACCGTCTGGAGTAAGGAAAGTAAGGTTACAAAAATAACTATCAAAGGAACATCCGAAGAACCTAAAGAGCAGGAAGGCATACTGACACATAAAACAGATAGAACCGGTGTAGATGTAGCGTCTTATGTAGAAGAAAACTATCCGGGTCTCTACACTCTTTATGAGGATGGCAAAATAGACCTTAAAGGCGAAGCAAAACGTGACACCATAGTTTTAGGCAGCTATGAGCTGGAGTATGCTGTCAGGGAGAATAAAGGCTATAAAAAGACAGAAAAAATGCCTCTGGAATGGGAGGTACTCGAATATTCTGCTGACGGGACAAAAGCATTGGTTATCAGTAAATATATCATATGTCACAGAGCTTTTGATGATTCAAGCCTGTTATGGGAAAAATCCGACCTTCGTAGGTGGCTTAATTCTGATTTTTATAATGAAGCTTTTACGGAAGACGAACAGACCGCTATCAGATTATCGGATATAGAGCATGAGGATATGTTTTTGAAGGGAAATGACACTCAGGATCGCATATTCCTTTTATCTGTAAATGATGTTAATGAGTATTTTACCAGCGATTATGACAGGCTGGGATATTATATCGATATGGTCACAGACAGTTGGTGGGTACGCGAAGACAACAGATCCGAGGACTATTATGATGGCTGGGACTCTTTCGACTGGGATGAAGAGTATGAGCCTGATGCGCATCCGACTGTAAGTGATTGTGGCAGGACTGACAGTGATGAATGCGACATAGATTACGATTTCATTGGTGTTCGTCCTTCGTTCTGGATAAATCTGACCGAGGAAATGATAGAAACTAATAATCTTTCTATACTTACCGGAACCGGTGCTGAGCTTGAAAAGGCGTATGTAGTATTCGGAAATACCGGGAAAGATAAACAGCACATAGAATGGGAAATTCTTGATTATGATGAAGAGAACGAAAGAGTAATGCTCATCAGCAGATATGTCGTAGATAAACGTAACTATAATTCATCATCGGAGAAAAACTCCTGGTCCGCAAGCAAGCTTCGTAAGTACTTAAATGGTGATTTTATAAATGAATCATTTGGTACAGAAGAACAGGAAATTATATCCGAGGCTTCAGTGGAAAATGAAACATTACAGGGAAACAACGAAAAGACTACCAAGGATAAAGTATATATCCTGTCCTATGCGGAATTCTTAAAGTATTTCCCTGCTCCCGACTACGTAGTAAACCAGCCGGATGATGATCTGTCTTGCTATAACTGGGTAAACCTGGATATGAAGGGTGAATTTGAGCGTATATGGCTGCGTACATATGATGAAGATGAAGAGGAAATAAAGATAGTATATTCCTGGGGTGTTATCGACGAAGGAATGCAGGCCACTGAATCCGGCGGCGTACGCCCTGTATTATGGCTGGATCTGAAGTAATACCCTCAAAAAGATTGGATAACCTAGGAGTTCACATAGTGTTGAGAGTAACCTTGTCAATTTTTTCATAAAAGTGATGTAAAGTGACTTTATAAAAGGAAATGGATGAATCGAAACTATTATGGAAAGACAAAACAGATAGATGTTCGCGCTTGAAAAACGCATGTTTGCGTAAAATAATACTATATAAATACAGAAATATAGAATAATATACTAATAAAATATAAAGAACTAACTAAAAGTTAGTTCTTTTTAAAATTTTAAATGATACAATGATAGTGAGGTATTATAAAAGTTTATATCAGGAGGTTAAGAATGTTTTCTAAAACTAATCAGGGAAGGCGAAAATTCCCTAAATTCAAAGCATTTAAAGCAATTTTAAGTATCGCTCTGGCTCTTGCCATGGTGATTGCGTCACTGCCACTAGGGGCTATTCGTGTAAAGGCAGATGATCCGGAAGTTGTCGAACAGGACGATTGTAGTGCTGAAGGTAGTAATGTATCTTATGAAATAACCAAGAATGGCACGTATACAGATGGCGAGACAGAAAAAACAGCTTATCGTTTGACTATTAAGGGTAACGGTAAGATAAAAACTTATTCGCATTCATATGATATACCCTGGCGAAGTGATGAATATATAGGATCGATAACAGATGTTGTTATTGAAAGCGGAGTTGAAAATATTTTGTCTAATTGTTTTTGGAATTGCAGAAGAGTGAAGTCTGTTTCTATTCCAAATACTGTAACGGAAATTGGTGAATCTGCATTTTCTGGTTGTAGTAAATTAGAGAATATAAGTATACCTTTTTCAGTATCAAATATGGGTGAGGAAATCTTTTGGTCGTGCACTAAGCTTAAAACGGTTACTCTAGAAGAAGGATGTTCGGCTGAAATCCATAAAAATGTATTTAGTCAGTGTTATTCATTAGAGACCGTGACTATTCCGTCTACCATTACCCAAATAGATGAATCAGCTTTTTATATGTGTGAAAATCTGTCGGCTGTAAATGTAGCGTCTGAAAATCCTGCATATTTATCTGATGATGGAGTTTTATTAACCAATGGTAAAACCAGGCTTATAGTATGTCCGGCAACAAAAACATCGTATACTATACCGGATTCAGTTGCAAGCATTGATAGCGGGGCATTTTATGGTTCAAAAATGCAGACAGTTGTAATTCCGGAGGGAGTTACTGAAATCAAGGAAGAGACATTTAAGAGTTCTAACATTGTAAATATCACGCTTCCTTCAACTTTATCAAAAGTAGGAGAGTCAGCCTTTTTGTATAGTAAATTAAAATATGTTACTTTTCGTGGAACGGAAAACGAATGGAAAAAAATAACTATAGACAATTCAAATGGTAATAATGGCAAATTAAGAATTGCTACATTTACATATGCACCCAGCTATAACATTAATGTTGTAGGGGGCACTGCAAACCCTAAAAAAGGTGGCAAGGGCGATGTTATCACGATTACAGCTGATGCACCTGTTACCGGAAAGGTTTTCTCAAAATGGACAAGTGGTGATAATGTGACTTTCACTGATGAAAGTAAATCTACAACTTCGTTTACAATGCCGGATAAAGAAGTTACTGTAACAGCAAATTTTGTAGATGGTTATGCTGTGACGATGAATGGAGGTACTGCTGATTTGAGTTTAGCACCGGCAGGGGCAACTGTTACCATATCAGCGGATACACCTGATGGAAAGATGTTTACCGGCTGGAGCAGTGAGGATGGTATAACTTTTGCGGACTCTTCTGCGAGCTCAACCACATTTACGATGCCTAATAAAGCAGTTGAAATAAAGGCAAATTTTATAGATGTTTATACTGTGACAATGATTGGAGGTACTGCAGATAAAAGTAAAGTGCCTGCAGGGGCAACTGTAGCTATTGTAGCAGATACATCTGATGCCGGAAAGGTGTTTTTAGGATGGCGTGGTGGAAAGGATGTTAATTTTGATGATGCAACTGCAAGTTCGACTACGTTTACGATGCCTGCAAGAAATGTAACAATAGAAGCATATTTTGTGAGTGATTTACAGGGATACTGTGGAGCTGAAGGTAATGAGACCAATGTTGAATGGTATTTACATGGGGATACTTTAACCATCAGCGGTACAGGTGCTATGGCTGATTATGGAAAATATTCTAAGACACCATGGTATAAAAATGGGACAAAAAGAATTAAGAAAATTGTTATTTCGGAAGGTGTAACAAAAATCTGTGATTATGCATTTGGGTGTTTAGTTTACGCTGAAACTGTGACGATTCCTGCAAGTGTTACAGTGATTGGTGCGCTCTCGTTTATAGGGTGTTATTCATTAACTTCAATTATAATCGATGATGATAATTCCGTTTATTCTTCTGAAGCCGGTGTACTGTTTGATAAGAATAAATCCAAACTTATATGGTATCCGGCAGGAAAAGTGGATGAGACATACACTATTCCTGAATCAGTTACAGAAATTTGTGATTGTGCTTTTGAGCGTTGCCTTTTAAAAAATATAACAATTCCGGGGAATGTAAAAAAAATAGGTATTTCTGCTTTCTTTGATGTCGCTTGTAGTTCGTTTATAATTGAAGATGGTGTAGAAGAAATTGGATTTGGGGCTATTTTAAATAATATTCCTATTGATATTTCTATACCAAAATCTGTGAAGAGTATCGGGAAAATCGAATCTACTGGTAATCCGATTGTTGAATCCTTTATTGATGATGTAGGTGAAATGGCTATTGCTGGTGTAAATAATGTATACTTATGCGGAGATGAAACAGAGCTTTATGATTATACATTTAGATATGTAATGGGAAATGTATATGCACCAGCTAAAGCTGCTTGTGATGAATTGGAGCTGAATGCAAAAAAAGAGGGATTCAGCATAAAGTATATCTGTGATGCTCCCAATCTTGAAGGAAAATCTATTGAGTATACCGGAAGTAAACTGACCGTGTATGAACCTGCAGCAAATTGTGGATATACTATAAGCGGAAATGGAGGAACAGATGTAGGAGATTATACTGCAACCGCTACCATAAATGCAAAAAGAGTTTTAGGACAAGATAAGGCGGGTAATGACATTACTGCTACATACGTCTGGGGTGACCTGTCAAAGCCTGAGACTTGGGCAGATGCAGCAGATACAGCAGATAAGACATATGAGTGGAGCATAAAAGCGCCCGTAGTACTTTCATCCATAGCTGTCACTACAGCACCTAAGACAACATATACTGAGGGTGAAAGCTTTGATGCTACTGGTATGGTGATTACCGCTACTTATTCGGATGGAACTACGCGTTATGCATCGGGATATACCTGTGCCCCCACTGAAAAGCTGACTGTAACAGATAAGGCAGTGACAATAAGCTATACAGAGAATGGTGTGACAGTGACTACAACACTGGATATCACGGTACAGGCTAAATCAGTAGGTCCTGTTGAATATGTAACAGTACAGATTATCCCCGGTAAGAATATGGAGGGTGCCCATGTAAGTGCATCCGGAGCACTGGTTCAGAAGGTAGCTCTCGGAACAGAAATCGACGTTGTCGGATTCCAATTTAATGAGGATTTTGATGGCTATATTCCCGAAAATTATACGGTAGAGCAGGTAAATGGCATAACTGTAAAGTGTGTAAGAGGTGAGAACGGGATCGGAATC
>JAEEKN010000175.1 GCA_016282435.1 Lachnospiraceae bacterium
ATAACCAAAGGCAGAGCACCGCGCTATAAAAATGAAATAGTCGTAGGCGAGATATACGCAGAAGACATGGGCTACAAAATAGGCGATGAACTGAAAGTATCTTATAAGGGAAAAAGCGGAAATTTCGTGATCACGGGATACTGCACCGGACTACAGGACACCGGCAGACTGTTCGGTATGACAGGAGACGGAGCGAGGACTTTGCTCGAAGAATTTGCCATACACTGGGCAGGCTACAAGCTAAAGGATTCAGAAAAAGCAGCAAAGATCAAGGACCGTCTTGAAGCAGAACTAATGGAAGAATGCCAGGTAAAAACATATATGCCCGGAGAATCAAGTTCATTATTTGTAGAAATCTCGGGAGCCATAAAAGCAGTGATCTATGTTATATCCATAATCTTTGCGCTTGTAGTCGTATCCATGGTATGCACCAAAACATTTGCCAGGGAACAGACGGATATAGGTATATATAAATCCCTCGGTTTTACCTCTGGAAATCTAAGACTGCAGTTTGCCGTAAGATTCCTGATAGTAGCTTTTTTCGGGATAATAATAGGCGTAACGCTCAGCTTAACATTTTCGGAAAAAATTCTATCGATGCTTCTCAGAAGCATGGGAATCGCAAAATTTGTGATTGAATACAGGTTTATCACGGTATTCCTTCCGGTTGTTGCAGTAGCCGTTAGTTATTTCGTTTTTGCATATCTTACCACAAGAAAGATAAAAAGGGCGAGTGTACAGGCTTTGGGCTTGTAATGATGACTGCTCCTATCAGTATATTTAGCGTGCATTTTTACAAAAAAATATAAGTCTTCACATAAAACACACATAGGCATGTTAATATTCGTTCGGAGGTACGAAAAATGCAGAGAATACTTATCGTTGAGGACGAACCGGATATACAGGATATGCTTGTGGCTTATCTGCAAAATGCAGGATATGAGACTGCAATAGCAGGGGATGGTGTAGAGGCGCTGTCTCTTTTTAGGAAAGAACAGTTTGATCTGATACTTTTGGACTTGATGATTCCAAAGATAGACGGGTTTGGTGTTTGCGAGCTCATTCGTAAGGAATCAGACGTGCCGATAGTGATGTTGACAGCTATGAGCGGTGAAGAAGACCAGTTAAAAGGTTTTGGTATGAATATAGATGATTATGTGACAAAGCCTTTTTCTATACCTGTTCTGCTTCAGAAAATCCGTGTGGTCTTAAGACGCAGCATGGGAGACGGATATCGTGGAACTTGTATTCATTACCGTGATATCAGTCTGTATCCCGATGACAGGGAAGTAAAATCGAACGGGGTACTTCTTGACCTTACCACTAAAGAGTTTGAGCTTCTTCAGACTTTCATTACTAATCCGGGAAGAGTTTATACCAGAGAAGTCTTGCTCGCAAAAATCTGGGATTATGATTTTTATGGCGATGAGCGTGTAGTCGATACACATGTAAAAAACCTAAGGCATAAACTCGGAAATGATTATATAGAAACGGTAAGGGGGGTGGGCTACCGTGTTGCTAAAGAGGATTCGTAAAAGCCTGACGGTGAGGATATTTTTTATTACAACCCTTATACTTCTTGCGGCCGGCATAGTTACGTTTGGTTTGCTGGCACTCGTTACTCCGGATTCATATTCGGTAGTGATAAATGATGAAATGAGCGACAAGGTTGACGAATTGGCGAGTCTCCTGGAAAATACCGAATTGGAAGAAAGCGGATCGTTAATTGATGATTTTATCAGAGACACGGGGGCAGAAGCATCTGTAACGGATGAGAAAGGGAATCCTGTAGATACCGGCTCTCTGTTGGAGTATAAAGATGATAATATATCGGAAGAGACTTCGTCAGTTTTATCTATAGTGGTATGCTTTTCCGACCAAAATGAATACTATATACTCAATGTCAAACCCAGATCAGTTTCTGAGAATATGATAGTAAAAGCTATGGTAAAAGTATCTCCGTGGCTTTTACTGATCATTTTGGCATTTTCACTTTTATGCTCATTTGTTTACTCCAGGTATATTACAAAGCCTATAGTCCGGCTGGAGACTATAGCCGGTAAAATGGCAGAGCAAGATTTTGACTGGACATGTGATGAGAGCAGACAGGATGAGATAGGACGTCTTGGAAAAAGTTTGAATACTATGTCACAGAACCTTTCGGGAGCATTGAACGATTTGAAGGCTTCAAATGCCGCTTTAAGGGGCGAAGTTGAACAGGAACGTGAACTGGACCGCCAGCGTATGGCATTCTTTTCAGCTGCTTCTCATGAATTAAAAACACCTGTCACAATCCTCAAAGGACATATTACCGGAATGCTGGACGGAATAGATATGTATCAGGACAGGGACAAATATCTGGCCAGATGTCTTCAGGTAACAGGCCGTATGGAAAATCTGATAAGCGAGATATTAAGTGTATCCGGTATAGAACGTGGTGTTTTGGAACAAGGTGATGAAGTATTTGATATCTCCGGGATAGCGGAGGAGCAGACCGGGCTGATATCGGAACTTGCAGAACAGAAGAAAATTATAA
>JAEEKN010000176.1 GCA_016282435.1 Lachnospiraceae bacterium
ATATGCCACCGTCCACAAACCATCTGAACGAGGCGGAAAACGATTATCCAAATCGTTTTCCGAATGAAGCACAAGTGCCCCCGGTATCGACCGGGGGCACGCTTGCGAATGTCCGAAGTAAAGATGAGGCTGTGGGCGGCAGGCATATCCTGCGTAGCGACTCCGGTTTTAGATCCGAAGCCGCTGCCCCTGACCGTCGGTTATAAGGTATTACTTCCCAAACACTTCTTTTGCAAATTTTACGGTATCCATCGCCTGAGGCGAGTATCTGTCGGCACCAATCTTATCGGCATATTCCTGGGTAAGAACAGCACCGCCTACCACAACTTTGCAGAAAGGAGCTTTCTCACGCAGTTGTTTTATGGTCTCTTCCATACTAACGACAGTAGTAGTCATCAGAGCACTCAGACCGACCAGCATGATATTGTGCTCAAGAACTGTTTCGACTATTGTCTCGGGAGCTACATCCTTTCCGAGGTCGATAACGGTGTAGTCATAATTCTCAAGAAGAACTTTTACGATATTCTTACCTATATCATGAATATCCCCTTTTACCGTAGCCATGACTACAGTACCTTTTGATTCACCCTTTGTTCCATTCTCAGCATAGTATTGCTTGATAACATCAAAAGCCGATTTTGCGGCATCTGCACTCATAAGCAGCTGGGGAAGGAAAACTTTTTTCTCTTCGAATCCCTTACCTACGACATCAAGAGCCGGTATCAGATTGTTGTCAATGATATCTATCGGAGTGGTACCTGCGGCCAGCATGTTTTTACATTCGGTTCCGGCTTTATCTATCATTCCTTTTGTTACGGCAGTAAAGAGAGGTGAAGCCGGCTTCTCACTGCTGGTAGCTGACGCACTTGCACTGTCAGCTGTTTGTCCGTTGGTACCGGGGGTACCTGAGGTCGAGGGCTTTGCGGTGTAGGGATCGGTTTTTTCACTGTATTTGCCGATATATCTCAAACACTGGTTGTCGAATCCGCGCAGTGTCAGGAAACTGTCGTACGCAGCCATGAGACGTTCGTCTAGGGGATTGATGATACCGGCACTCAGGCCGTTCTCCATGGCCAGTGTAAAGAATGTACTGGTCATGATGCTTCGAAGAGGAAGTCCGAAGCTTACGTTCGAAACGCCAAGAACTGTGTTTATGCCGTATTCGTATCGTATCTTTCTCAATGCTTCAAGTGTGATTTTTGCATTGTTGATATCAGTACTTACTGTCATGGTCAGAGTATCGAATATCAGGTCTTTTTTATCTATACCGTATTCAGCGGCTTTCTTTATTATCTTATCAGCGATAGCCACTCTTTTTTCAGGGGTTTCGGGAATTCCTTCTTCGTCCAGAGTCAGGGCTACAACGGCGGCACCGTATTTTTTGGCTAACGGGAATACGGCCTCCATGCTTTCCAACTTTCCGTTAACACTGTTGAGGAGCGGTTTACCGTTGTATATACGAAGAGCCCTCTCCATGGTTTTTATATCCGATGTATCTATCTGGAGCGGAAGAGTACTGATAGCGGTGATCTCTTCTATGGCGGTTTCCATCATTTCACATTCGTCTATCTCCGGAAGACCTACGTTTACATCCAGAATATCCGAACCGGCTTCTTCTTCAGCTATGGCTTCGTTTATGATGTAGTTGATGTCTTTGTCACGTAATGCCTGTTTTAACGCTTTCTTGCCGGTAGGATTTATCCTTTCACCGATAAGGAGAGGTCTGTCCCCGAAATACACGGCATGAGTGTATGAAGAGATAACGGTGAGATTCTTCGGAACCGTAGGAGGTAAAGAATCTTTGTCGGAGAATGTATCTTCACACAGGCGTACGGATGCAGAAATATGTTCGGGAGTGGAACCGCAGCATCCACCTACAATACAGCATCCTTCCTTTACAAGTTCGAGTTCGTCCGCAGCAAATTCATCGGGCATAACATCGAAAGTGGTCACACCGTTTACGACCTTGGGAAGACCTGCATTGGGCTGTACGAGGATCGGGATGGAACAAACCTTTGTGATAACCGGCAGGAATTTTAAGAACTGTTTGGGACCGAATCCGCAGTTCATACCCAGAGCATCCACTCCGAGACCTTCAGCAAGGGCTACATAAGCTTCGAGGTCTCCGCCTGTGAGTAACCTTCCATTTTCATCAGGAGCTACGGATACAAAAATAGGAAGATTCGAGTTCTCTTTTGCGGCTATTATGGCAGCTTTTAAATCATACAGGTCTGTAAAGGTTTCGAAAAACAGGATGTCCGCACCGGCTTTTGTGCCTGCTCGTACTATTTCGGCGTAAGCAGATTCTGCTTCGTCGAAAGTAATGTTTCCGATAGGTTTTAAAAGTTTTCCCAGAGGGCCTACATCGAGGGCGGCAAAATGTGGTCTGTTTGAAAAAACACTGTTGGCTTCTGTTTCGAATTTCTTTATGGCATCTTTAACAAGACGGATACCTGTGCTGGTCAGTGTATCAAGGTCGTAATCGCAATGTTCCAGTTTGTATCTGTTGCAGCCGAATGTGTTGGCAGCTATGATATTGGAACCGGCACCTAAATATCTGGTGTGGATGCTTAGAAGTACTTCGGGATGAAGCATATTCCAGGTCTCGGGAATCTCGCCGCCTTTCATACCTTCTGCCTGAAGCAGTGTGCCCATAGCACCGTCCGAGAACAGAAGCTTTTTACCGAGAAGGCTTCTGATATCTGAACCTGTTTTATTGTCTATAGTATCCTTAATATCTGATGGTGTCATATAAATGTCCTTTCTGAACGCATGGCGCTTAGCTTATAACAGTTTTTGTATGTGTAAATATATTTGCTATAATACTCCGATAACAGCGGTAATGCTTTTTGACGGGCTCATGAGAAGAGCTGAATTGAGGCTCATACCCAGATTTCTTTCCAGTTGCAGCAGATTAAAAAAGTCCTTTTGATGTTGCAGGGAGAAATCACCGTATCCCGGGCTGAAACGCATTTTGAATCGTACCCCGGTACAATCCTGACTTGTATCCTTATTTATCGCTAAAGAATCTCCGGTCTTCGTTACTTTATCGGAGTATAGTTCGGAAAACTCTGTCCGGATCTGTTCGGTTACTTCATCCGCAAAAGCCTCTATGGCAGCAGCGCCTGCAGCCTGTACAACAGCAGGTTTTATGGTTGAACGTCCTGAAAAACGTTTTGTAAGAATATCTGTTCCAGGACCCATGGTAGCGGCAAATAGGATAGCTTTGCGGCATTCACGTATGTGATTTGCCAGCTTAGTGCTATTGATTTCTAATACGGGGTCTAAACTCCTAGCTTGATCAGCCGTCCCATAAGGAAACAGATAACATATGCTGTCACGAACCTCTAAGTCATATATTTCGTATATACATCTTGGAGTAACACATTCCTTTACTTTTAGTGTCAGTTCATCCACTAATTTCTCTATCTCAGAATCTAAAGGTACGGAACCCCCGAAATGATACCCGAGATACCTGTATGTTTCGGACTTCTCGATATTTAGTTTTAGTCCGTTTTCTCTGCTTATAATGTTCATAATGTTATATCATAAAACTTGTACTATATATCTTAATTGCCTATTTGATTTTAAACTATTTTATGTTATGCCTTGAATGTTAATTAATACTGTAAAATATTTGCAATAAACTTACACACCCTACTACCTGGGAGCTATAAATGACAGATTCCTGAAAATCTCTCCCGCAATCTCGGGATGGTTCATGGTATAGATATGAACGCAGTTTACTCCGTTTGCGAACAGATCGATAATCTGCTCGGTAGCATAGGCGATACCTGCCTGCTTCATAGCTTCGGGGTTGTCGCCGAAATGGTCCACTATCATTTTGAAGCGGGGAGGAACCAGATTGCCGGACAGAGAGATGATCCTGCCTATCTGAGCCTTGTTGGTAACAGGCATGATACCGGCATCTATCGGAACGTCGATACCCTTCTTTAGGAGTTTGTACATGTAGTTGTATAAAATATTGTTGTCAAAAAACATCTGGGTTATCAGAAAATCGCAGCCGGCCTCCACCTTTCTCTTGGTGTACTCGAGATCTTCATCGATGGACTTTGATTCCGGATGACCCTCGGGATAGCAGGCACCGGCGATACAAAAATCGCCCATGGACTTTATCTCAGCCATCAGGTCTTCTGAATGATGATAGTCCTTTGAAGGCTCAAATCCGCTGTCGGCCGGGATATCGCCGCGGAGTGCCAGGATATTCTTGATACCATGCTCTTTGTATGCGTTGACCATATCTCTTACGGTCTGTCTGTCGGAAGACACACAGGTGAGATGCCCCAGTGCGGGAATGCCGTTAACATTCTGGATCTCGTTTGCCAGGTCGACGGTATATTTGCTGGTTCCACCGGTAGCACCGTAGGTTACGCTCATATAGTCGGGTTTCAGTGCAGCTGTTTCAGCTACAACAGCCTTTGCGGCTTCAAGGTTTTCCCATTTCTTGGGAGGAAATAATTCGCAACTGATATGTGGTTTGTTATCTTTTAGCAGATCGATAATCTTCATAGTGATTCACTCCTTGTACTGATGCTGCGGACTGCTTCGTTGTATGAACGGCTTTGGTACTTTTGACTCCGGCATCGTATAATACAAAATATATTAGCACAAAAGATACTGAAATGCTAGAATAATATAAAAAAAATATGAAATTTTTCCGAAAATGTGCGGTTGCGACGTTTTTTGCTTGCTAACCGACATGTAATATAGTATAATAAAATATTGTGGGTGATCCCTGTGCCTAATCGTTACTGAAACAGCCTAAGGGAAGCCATGAGTTAAAGAAAATGCGGAGTTTCAATATAGATGAACAGTATAGCAAACAGTGCGACAAACAGGACAGCTAACAGGGCGGCGGGCGGAACCGCAAAGAAAATGGGTGTTACCGTATATCTGATTGTGTTTACGGTATATCTTGCCCTGCTTGTATATTTTCTGTTTTTTAGTGATATATTCGGGAGAACGGTGGCTTTTGATGAATACAGATATAACCTGAAGCCGTTCGCCGAGATTACCAGATATTTTACGAGAGTCAAAGAAAAAGACTATCTGATGTTTTTTATAAATATAGTTGGGAATATTGCCTTATTTGTACCGTTTGGCTTCCTGTTCCCTTTTGTTTCGGAAAAAAGAAACTATAAGAGAAGCGTGAATTTTTTTGTATCACTGCTTGTCACGGTTTTGTTCTGCGTGCTGATCGAGGGAATCCAGCTCGTGACAAAAGTAGGAGTTTTTGATGTGGATGACATCATCATGAATACTTTTGGGTCGATAGTGGGATACATTCTGTACAGGATGGTGCGCAAACCGCGAAAAAACGGCAGAAGACCGGCAGGGCAATAGAAGCCCGGATTTACAGAGGAGTACCTGATGAAGAAAAATAATAAAAAAAACATCGTTCAGTTCAGAAAGAGCGGATATTCGAGTAAAGCCCTGACCGCATTGATAACCGGGATACTTACGATCATAGTGTTCCTGATACTGGTATTTTATTCCGGGATAAAAGAAGAAACACCCCAGGCGTTTGCTGTATGTGCCACAGCAGCCATGGTGGTCAGCTTTATCGGGCTGATAGTGTCGATCAAATGTGTACGTGAACAGGACGGAGGTTATGCAGTACCGTACGCCGGGATGACCGTGAACGGATTGGCGTTTCTGACATATATCATAACTTACTTCTTGGGAGCAGTGTAATTTTCACAGTTTTGTTTCAAGAAGTTCATATGACTTTCACATTTGGAATATAGGATACAAAAGAGTAATTTAAAGGAGGTTAGCCGTGGAAAGAAAAGAGAGAAATAAAAAAATCGCTGTTCTGCTTATAATGGCGATAATCATCACCTGTTTTCCGCATATGGAAATATGGGCAAAAAAGACGGCCAAAGGCGTAGTAACCGCCACTGAACTGTATATGCGTTCAGGACCGGGAACCGACTATAAAAATATAACGGTCGGGGACGAAAAAGTCGTTCTGGTAAAAGACCAGGAAGTCACCATCAAAGGTGAAAGGGACGGATGGTACCGTATAAGCACGGTGTACGCCGGAACGGAAGTGGAAGGTTATTCGCTGGCTCAGTACATCAGCGTAACCAGCGGTACGGTAAAAGAGGAGACCGGAAAGTTCAAGGAGATTACACCTACCCCTACGCCCACCCCTTCACCTACACCCATACCTGCAGCAAAGGGAGTTGTAACCGCTACCGAACTGTATGTACGTAAAGGGCCGGGAACCGATTATGACAATGTAATGGTTAAAAGTGAAAAAGCGTTACTTGTAAAGGACCAGAAGGTATCCGTTTTGGGAGAAAAAGACGGCTGGTACCACATTACCGCAAAGGTGAATTCCAAGAAAATAGAAGGATATTCACTGGCTACATATATCACGATAACAAAGGGTGACGTAATAGACGAGAACAATATCCCGGACGTTACAAAGACACCTGAACCTACAAAGAAGCCTGCTGATGATACAGATGTCACTCCGGAGCCCACACCTACGGCGGGAACGGGTGATACCGAGGAACCTCAGGATACTCCTTTCCCTGAAGAGATGGTAAATCCTCTTCCTGCGGGAGCTGAAAAGGATGAGAGCGGCAAAATCGTTGACAGTGAAGGAAATGAACTGGAGCTTGTCACAGAAAAAATCACTTCTAAGTATGACCTGAAGGGAATAGTCACCACCAAGCTTTTGAACTGCAGGAAAAATGCAGATATAAAGAGTAACGTTTTATGCACTATCCCTAAGGATACCGTTCTCACGATTGTTAACAGTACTACCAACATACAGACCATAGATGATGAGGAAAAGTCGGTCAGATGGTACAAAGTGATCGTAATGATAGACGGGGAGCCTGCCAGAGGATATGTCCTGTCGGATTATGTAAGGCTTAATTACAGTACTCCTTATTCCGTTACCACAAAATATGCCAAACAGGTTCTGGTTACTTCTGCGGGAGGAACCAAGAATGTTAAAACCTCGAAGAAGGCAAAAGTAAAACTTCCGAAGAATTCTACGGTTTCCATTATAGCAGAGGAACAGACGAATTTGGGAAAGTGGTTCAAGGTAAAAGCCGAATATAAAGGTGAAACCTTTACGGGCTGGATCCCTGAGATAAGGATCAGATTTGAAAGTAATGCGAAGTCCGTTACCATAGGGTATTATGTTCAAAAAGAGGAGATACCTCAGGTTACCGTGACCGACGGACCTTCGCCCACTATCACACCTCAGCCTGACATTACTCCTGTAGTTACCGGAGATGATGACAATAATCCTACTCCGACACCTACGCCCACAGTTACACCGCCTCCGAAGGAGGATGTTGAAAATCCCAACGCCATCATAAAGGATGCGGCGGCACTGAGTATCAAAACCGAACCGAAATACTCGGCTGCAGTGCTGTTTACAGATAACAAGGTTCCCGTAATGGTATATTCGGGACAGACGGTCAGAGTAATAGACACTGCATATGATTCGGAAAATCTGTGGGTTCTTATAGAACTGAAATTTAAGGATAAGTTATATCAGGGTTATATAAATTCAATATATGTTGATGTTGACGAAAGCGTAAACCTTTCTGCGGCAATTCCGGATTCAAACGCAACAGTGATGGATTTTGAAGGGAGTCTGGCTGCTGAGGGTTTTCCCGAGAGCTATAAGCCGTTTCTGCGCGAACTGCATGCACAGTTTCCAAACTGGAAATTTAAGGCATACAATACGGGATTGGATTGGAACGAGGCGGTAGAAAAAGAATCCGTCGTAGGCGAGAATCTGATACCCAACACAAAGAGCGTGGAATGGAAGTCCCTGGAGGCGGGTGCTTATAGCTGGAAGGACGACAAATTCACCGTCTTTGACGGTTCTTCGTGGGTCACCGCCTCCAAGGAAGCGATAAGCTACTATATGGATCCTCGAAATTTTCTGGGATATGATACGATATTTCAGTTTGAAGTACTAAACTACAATCCGTCATACCAGAATAAACATGGAATCGATGTTATATTAAAAAATACGGCGATGAACGGTGCATCCTATGTTTATACCGATGAACTCGGTATAGACAGGAGCATCACATATACGGACACGTTTGCTATGGCAGCTGAGTATTCGGGAGTGAGCCCACTACATCTGGCATCACGTGTAAAGCAGGAAGTGACTATAGGCGCGAAAGCCATGAGCAACAGTGTTTCAGGTACGGTTGCAGGCCTGGAAAACCTGTATAACTTCTATAATATAGGCGCATATCACAGTACGGAAGCGGGCGGAGCCATCGCAAACGGACTAAGGTTTGCAAAGAACGGATCGAGCAGTGAAAGCCTGAACACTAAATGCCTGATTCCGTGGAACAACCGGTTCAGATCCATTCTGGGCGGTTCGTTCTATATAGGCAACAACTATATCAACAGGGGACAGAATACCATATACCTTCAGAAGTTTAACGTTACTCCGAACTCCACATACAATCATCAGTACATGGCTAATGTGGAAGCTCCTTATTCCGAAGGGAAACGAGTATTTAACGCATATGAGGATCCGGCGGATATCCCGATAGTTTTCATGATACCCGTGTACCTGAATATGCCTGAAGAACCCTGTCCGGTTCCTGCAAAGGCATACAACCCCAACAACTGGCTGAAGAATCTGAAGATATACGATAAGAGCGGCGAGACGCTGGCACTTACCCCTTCGTTCTCAGTGGAAAGCGATCAGGAATACAGCCTGATAGTCGGGTATGATACGGATTATATAAAATATAAGGCGACTCCTGTAAGTGCATTGGCATCGGTTACAGGTGAAGATTATTTTTACCCGGAAGTAGGAACGAACAGAATAGTTATTTCAGTTGTGGCTGAAAACGGAAATGTCAGGGAATACGTGGTAAACATTGTGAGGGAACCTGAACCGGAGCCTACGCCAACACCTGAACCGACGTCGGAAATTACGGATATCCCTGAACCCACGGAGATTCCTGAACCTACAGAAAATCCAAAAAATACGGATATTCCCACGGTTACGGAGAACCCCGAAAACACTGAAATACCGGAGAATCCCGAAAATACTGAGATACCCGGGAACACAGAGAACCAGGAGACAAACACAGTGCCGGAAGGCACGGGAGAGCCCGTAAATACAGATATTCCCGAAACCGGAGGTGCTCCGGAGGATTCCGGCGCCGGGTGAGATAACGAAAACAATTGAGAGGCGGTGACTGCATGAAAAGAAAGACCGGATCAAGGTTTGTGCAGTCACTATGCCTTTTTGTATTTTTTATGATGCTTTCTTCAAGCGTGAGTGTGAAGGCTTCGAGCGCAGATATCACCATATCGGCCTCAAACAAAGAATGTGTAAAGGGCAGTTATACCGAAATCTTTATAGATATAGAGGCTGATGTCCTGCCGGGAGATTTTGAAGGGTATTTACTTTATGATAAAAATATATTAGAATATGTACCCGGACCGGAGATAGTTACAGGCGGCGAGGGCGTATTGAAGATAAGTGATACCGTCATGAACCCTACGAGGAACAGCAGGCGGTATTCGTTAAAATTTAAGGCAGTTTCATCAGGAGAATGTGAGATATCTTTAAGAGATACCCCTGAACTTTACGAGTTTGAGGAAGGATATCTTATGTCGGTATCCGTGAGCAATGTGACAGTCAAAGTAACGGGGGATCCCGACATTAAAAGTGATCTGAGGCTTGCAGTTTTAAAAGTAAGTCCCGGAAAACTGGATCCGGTTTTTTCTTCTGAAATATACGAATACAGGACTTCTGTTCCGGCAGATGTGGAGAAACTGATAGTAAGTGCGGCGCCGGTGGATCTGAATTCAAAAGTAGAAGTCGCAGGTAACGGAAATCTCGAATACGGAAACAACCGCATAAAAGTTACGGTCACCGGAGAAAACGGGGAAACCGCGGAGTATGTTATCATTTGTGAACGAAGCGGAGAAGCTGAAAGCGGTAGTGAGAATCCCGGAAAAACTGACGGTAATGATGATCCGGAAGATGGGGATCACGGAACCGTAACCACAGTGCCGGACCCGGATGCTGCTCCTGTTGGCATAAGAGTTTTTAGTTCGGAGGATGATATACATATCCGTATCGGGCAGGACTATGTGCTTTCTGATGATACCGGGGATGTAGAGATACCGGACGGTTATAAAAAGACAAGCATGGTGATAGACGGTGTGAATGTTCCTGTGTACGCTGCAGAGTCACCTGACGCATATATGCTTATAATACTTAAAAATGAAAATGGTGAGACCCATCTTTACAGCTATGACAGGACCGAAAAAACAATTCAGAGATATAAAGAAAAAAATGATGAAAAAACAGCAACTGTCATGACTGATTCCATAGAGGCTCTGGAGCTTGCAAACAGTTACGATAAAAGCCTGAATACGCTTACACTGATAATAGCAATCTTAAGCGGATTGTCCATGGCACTGCTCATAATTGTTATCAGAATGGCGTTAAAGGGCAGGAATGACGGATTAGATGATTAGAACGGAGTGAATATATATGTTATGTGATGTATGCCAGACTCGTGAGGCAAAGATTTTTTATACGGAGATAGTAAACGGTCAGAAGAAGGAACAGCATCTGTGCGAACAGTGCGCATCCGAGTATACCCCCATCCCCATAAATGAGATCATGGGAGGACAGGGACTGTCGGCGGTAGGAAGCATTCTTTCCGGAATCCTCAGCAATTATGCACGGGACAGAGGCAAAAAACTGGCAAATGAGAAAAAGGGCGAGACCGTCTGTCCTGAATGCGGTACCACGGAATCGGAATTCCTGAAGACCGGAAGAACCGGGTGCCCCGTATGCTACAATGTCTTCAGGGACATGATAGCAAAGAACTTCAAGACCATGCAGGGTGGTATGTCCCATACCGGAAAAGAACCTGCATTTGCCAGATTTATACAGATAGACGATACTCCTGTGGTAAACAAGGGAACCAGGAAAGGCGGAAATCTGGAAAAGTCGCTCAATCTCGAGGATGATGAGGACTATATCGAGATTACGGAAAACAAGACTCCCAGGAAACCTGTTTCAGGTAAAAAGACATCTACAAAGAGTGCGGATACCATAGAAACGCTCAAAGAAAAAATGAAGAATGCCGTAGCGGAAGAAGATTACGAGCTGGCTGCAAAACTCAGAGATGAGATAAAGAAAAAGGAAAGCAAAAAAGCTCCCAAAGAGGTAAAGAATGAAAAAAAGAAGAAATAAATGGTACTATGACGCAAATGCGTATCATGATGTGGTGCTTTCCGGCTCAGTCATGCTGCTCAGGAATTTTGCAGATTACAATTTCCCGAGCAAACTGAAAAACGAGGATGCTGTAAAAATAGTGGAAGAACTGCGGGCATATGCTCCGGAACTCGGGGCGAAGCTCGGATGCGAATACTATTCATGCAGAATGGAGAAGCTCACCAATAATGACAAGGATACACTGATCGAGAGCCATGCGATAACGCCATCCATGAAGAGGAAGAAAGAACCTGCAGGCCTTATACTTTCGGATGATGAAAGCATAAGCATAATGATAAATGATGACGACCACGTCCATATACAGGCGATCAAAGCAGGATATAATCTTCGTGAGGCATACAAAAAAGCAAACGTAATAGATGATTTCATCGATTCAAAAAAGCAGTATTGCTTCAGTGAAAAATACGGATATCTGACTTCAAAGCCCCAGGATGCCGGAACGGGACTCAGAGCTTCATATATGCTGTCGCTTCCGGGTATCACCATGGGCGGAAAAGCCGATGCGCTTCAGGAGGAGATATCGAGATTTGATGTAACCCTTAAAGGTATATATGGTGAAGGATCGAAAAGCGCAGGCTTTATTTTCCAGCTTTCAAACCGCAAGACTCTGGGAATGAGCGAGAACGAGATACTTGAGAACCTTGAGCAGGTGACGGCGCAGATCGTTGATATCGAAAGGAAACTGAGACAGGGTATACTGAAGAATATCGGAACCGAGATAAGAGACAGGATTTTCCGTTCATACGGAGTACTGAAATACGCCAAAAACCTGAATCAGAAGGAGGCTATGGTGCTTCTGGCACAGCTGAAGCTGGGTTCGGATTGCGGTATCATAGAATTGAGCGGAGGGGGAAGCAGGCTTCACAGACTTATGATCGAGATGCAGCCCGGCAACCTTCAGACCATTTGTAAAAAAAGCATGGGCAGTGTCCAGAGGGACGAGCAGCGTGCCAAATTCTTAAATGAAAATCTTCCGGAACTTATAGTGAAGGAATCGAACGGATCGGAGGAATAAGTTTTGTACGAGAGATTTACCGAACAGGCGAGAAATGTTATGAAATACGCTGAAGAGGTTTCAGAACAGCTCGGTCATAACTATATGGGAACGGAGCACATTCTGCTGGGACTTTTAGAGTCCGAGGGTGTGGCATCCAGGATACTTCAGGAGAACGGTATAGAAAAAGACAAGCTGATGGAACTGATAGATCAGCTTATAGCACCCGACGGGAAGATAGGTTTTGCCGAGGTCAACAATATCACTCCCAGAGCCAGGGGCGTTATCGCAAAAAGTTATGATGTGGCGAAGAAATTCAAAAGCAGCCAGGTAGGAACCGAACATCTCCTTATATCGCTTATCACAGAGGGTGATTGTATCGGTATCAGACTGCTGAATACCATAGGAGCAGATCTGAGAAAGATATATATGGATTGTCTGGTAGCTATGGGAGTAAACCCTGCCGATGTCAGGCTGCAGTCCCCCAAGGGAAAGGCTGAAAAAGGAGCTACACCGGTTCTGGACAAATACAGCAGGGATCTGACGAAGCTTGCCGCAGAAGGAAAGCTTGACCCCGTCGTAGGACGTGAAGAAGAGATCAGAAGAGTGATACAGATCCTGTCGAGAAGAACCAAAAACAATCCCTGCCTTGTAGGAGAACCCGGAGTGGGTAAGACAGCTATAGCAGAAGGACTTGCCCGTAAAATATCAGAAGGTGATGTTCCGGAGACCGTGAAGGATAAAAGGGTGGTGACACTGGATCTTTCGGGAATGGTAGCAGGTTCGAAATACCGTGGTGAATTCGAAGAACGTATTAAAGCTGTAATAAATGAAGTCATAAATTCGGGAAATGTCATTTTGTTCCTTGACGAGCTTCATACTATCATAGGAGCCGGAGGGGCAGAAGGGGCTCTGGATGCTTCAAACATATTAAAACCCTCGCTTTCAAGGGGCGAACTTCAGCTTATCGGAGCCACGACACGTGAGGAATACAGAAAATACATAGAAAAGGACGCTGCACTTGAACGCCGTTTCCAGCCCGTAGATGTAGAAGAACCTTCCGGAGAAGAGGCTCTTGTGATAC
>JAEEKN010000177.1 GCA_016282435.1 Lachnospiraceae bacterium
GAATACATTCGAACGATAATCTCCGACTTCCGTATAATCACCCTTCATGTAATACCAGTCATCATAGTCTATCAGCTGAACATACGTATCTTCATCTATATAGAATGTAAACGGTTCCTCTTCTACATAATAAACCACATGGTCCTGTCCGTTCAGTTTCTTGTCAAGACCGAACTGCTTTATCAGGTCCTTGTCATCCTTCGTGATGTAATAATACTGATATCCCTTGAATGCCAGCTTACCGTTTTTATCGGCACTTTCATCCCTTTCAATCCTGGCATTCACAGTATAATAGTCGTATTCATAGAATATTCTCTCATACTTTAACTGGATATAATCATACTGAGGATATTCTCTTCCGTCTTTAGTGTATGTTTCACCGGTATCTCTGTATAGACATAAGCACAGATGATCCTTGTCATCAAGACATGCATAAACATCCCATTCATTACTGTCTTCGCTAAGACCTCTCACGCACCAGCCGTAATCCACCCAATCATTAATCCTGATATTCCAATACTCCATATCCATATTATAGAGTGCTACGGTTATATCATTCATCGGATTGTCTTTTTCGTCATATCCCGAAACCCAGAAGTTTATCTTGTCCGTAATGGTAGCAGCGGACAAAACCTTATAGCCTGATTCCTGATATGATTCGTAAGGCAGATAAGTGAAGCTTAAATTCTCCTTGTAAAGAGAAACATATCCCTCATAAAGATCCCATGTTCCGGTGAGGTCATCCATCTTTTCGTTGCGATAAAGAGTAAACTCCGCAAAATTCTCATTCTGAAGTTCATCATACATCTGCATCATGACATCCTGTGTCATCATGTATACAACGTGAGGATTGTAGGGAGCCATCTTCTCATTTGAAACATATATCACATGATGCTCGGCATCACCTTTGAACTGCTCATCATAAACCTCAAAGAAATATTCTTCTTTTACTTCGTTTCCGTCGATAAAGTACCCGAGCATACCATTGGTATCACCGCTCATAGAGAGATCTACGCCCGTTGAATAATCCGGGTTTATATGGATAATGGATAATTCCTGCTGTCCCATACCCATGTATGTACTGATAATACGGTTCGAACGCATCTGATACTGCATACTGCCGAATTCACCAAATTCACCTATCTGAACTACCTTGCCGTTGTCATAACACAGCACTCTCACACCGCATGCATGATAGGTATCGTCCGATATCAAAAGTTCGGGAATATCGTCATCATTGATGAAAGCCAGACCAAACTTCAGGGTATTAAACCTTTCAAAGCTGTCCCTGTTCATATCATCGACCAGATACTCATCATAAGCAGTAAAAATCTTATTCAGGAGTTCCTTGTCCACATTTGTTTTTACCAAAAGCTCTATCGTAGGAGTAGGCTCTTCGGTAGGAAGAGGCGTGGGTGAAGGTATGGGAGTCGATGTAGGAACGGCTGTAGGTGTAGCAGCCGGAGTCACAGCGGGTGTAGCAGTAGGATCCGGTGTCACAGCATCAGTAGTACCGGGCTCGGGAGTCACGTTACCGACAGCCTTCTCTTTTTCATCAGGTATTTCGGTAGCAGTCATAGTCTCCACCAGCTTGTCAAGCTGGATACCCGAGCAAGCCGTCAAAGAAAGAATCAACAGTATAGAAACTACAAAATATTTTATTTTTTTCATTCAGAATCTCCTCATAAAAAAATGTATAATGGTCTATACTTAATATATAAACCATTATACACTAAACAAAATTATTCTACAACTATATTTTAAATAAATTATTTGTTGTTATCGTTATCTCTAAGCACATTTCTACGGATCTTACCGCTTATGGTCTTAGGCAGATCGTCTACGAACTCTACGATACGGGGATACTTGTAAGGTGCTGTATGTTCCTTTACATAGGTCTGGATTTCTTTCTTTAATTCATCAGAACCTTCTTTGCCCTTTGTAAGTACGATAGTAGCCTTTACTACCTGACCTCTTACGGGATCGGGAGCTGCTGTAACAGCACACTCGAGAACATAAGGAAGTTCCATAAGAACTGACTCTATCTCGAACGGTCCGATACGGTATCCGCTGGACTTAATCAGGTCATCTGTACGTCCTACATACCAGAAGTACCCGTCTTCATCACGATATGCGGTATCACCTGTATGATATGCACCGTCATGCCATACCTCGAGGGTCTTCTCATCATCTCTGTAGTAACCTCTGAACAGTCCGCAAGGTACCTTCTTATCTGTCTTTCCTACTATCTCACCTGTCTCACCTACACCTGCACTTGTTCCGTCGGGAAGTACGATATCCACATCGTACATAGGTGAAGGCTTACCCATAGAACCGGGCTTAACCTTCATACCTTTGAGGTTTGCTACGGTAAGTGTAGTTTCTGTCTGTCCGAAACCTTCCTTAAGTTCAATTCCTGTAGCCTCAAGGAACTTGTTATATACTTCTTCATTCAGTGCTTCACCGGCTACTGTAGCGTACTGAATAGAACTTAAATCATACTGTGTCAGATCTTCTCTGATCAGGAATCTGAATATAGTGGGCGGTGCACAGAATGTAGTGATTCCGTACTTAGCAAACATAGGAAGCAGATCTGCAGCATTGAAACGATTGAAATCGTAAACAAATACTGCTGACTCATTGAGCCATGCTCCGTATAACTTGCCCCATAGAGCCTTGCCCCAGCCGGTATCTGATACAGTCAGGTGTACTCCGTCCGGATGAACGTCATGCCAGTACTTGGCAGTGATAAAGTGACCGAGTGCATACTTGTGACTGTGAGTAGCAATCTTGGGATATCCGGTAGTACCTGAAGTAAAGAACATAAGCATCAGGTCATCTCCGCTTGAGCCTGCACTGCCCTGAGGTCTTGCAAATGTCTCAGGGAATTTTGCTACTTCCTCATCGAAGTAATGCCATCCGTC
>JAEEKN010000019.1 GCA_016282435.1 Lachnospiraceae bacterium
CAGCTGTGTGGAACACATCTGTACATCAAATTCGGCATCGAGAGCATCATGGATACTTCCGAGTATTTCTGAAATTTTTCCCACAAGTAAAACTTTTTTCTTCATACGATCACCTGTCTTTCAGATATATTTTTAGGATAAATTATTTATCAGTTCAGCGGCTGCGTCACTGTCGAGATTCTTTACGGCTACTGCGAGTTCATCTATTATTTCCTGTTCAGCGGGTTCGAAGCCATACTGTCCGAATTCCTCTATGATGGCATCCGCTGTATCGGTATCGAGTTCCTCCATCGCGGATCCGAGGCTTGTCAGATACTGCTTAAACAGATCCCTGTCTATGGCGGGTTTTTCTTCACTGCTTCCGCCGAAGGCACCGTCTATCAGATCTTTCAGCTTACTCCACTCTTTTACGAATACCGGCATAACCGATGTGAGAGTAGTGCTGTCCATATCCCTGGCTGCAAATTCCAGAACTCTTGCCAGGGATGATACCTGAAGTGCTCCGCACATAGCGGCTGAATTCTTCATGGCATGAACCTTTATACGGTATTCCTTATATGCATCTTCGCTATGTTCCGCCAGGATACTGTCATACATACCCTGCAGCGTCTTAAGTTCCGAAGCGGCTGTGAGCCTGAAGTCGGAGATGACACCCTGGAGGATATCCTTCTTCTTTAGCTTGAGCAGTGCGTAATCCCAGTCAACACCTTCAACAGGAGGAAGATCATCCGTAGATTCGGTTTGTGCCGAAGTACTTTCTGCGGGTCTTGCGTGTCCCGGTTTCTGGCGTTCAGCAGGTATCAGATCCTGTATCAGTTTCTCGAGTTTTT
The DNA here is from genome assembly GCA_016282435.1 of Lachnospiraceae bacterium. Classification (GTDB taxonomy): domain Bacteria; phylum Bacillota; class Clostridia; order Lachnospirales; family Lachnospiraceae; genus RUG11977. Next base: position 831 of record JAEEKN010000019.1, read on the forward strand.
CGGGAACTACAGGTTTTGTCAGGAAGTCGTCAAAGCCTTCTTCCAGATACTTCTCCTTTGCTCCTGTTATGGCGTTTGCGGTAAGTACGATGACAGGAGTGTTGGCATTGGGTGAATCCTTCATCTCCCTTATCTTATGGAACGCTTCGATACCATCCATCTCCGGCATCATGTGATCCATGAAGATGATATCGTATTTCTTCTTGGCTGCCATCTCCACGGACTTCCTTCCGCCGTCAGCTTCATCTATCCTGCATTCGAAATCTTTTAACAGTGACTTAAATACATAGCGGTTCATCTCGTTATCATCGACTACCAGGATATCGACATCGGGTATTGTAAAGCCGGTGGTATATTCGTATTCTACCGCACGTTCTTTGATACGTTTTTCGAGGTCGCCTATAGGTTCGGCGTTCATAACCTTCTGTGAGATAGTGAATTTGAATTCGGAGCCCTTTCCGTATTCGCTCTCTACTTCGAGCTTGCTTCCCATCAGGTTCAGAAGGCTGGTCACGATATTGATTCCGAGACCTGTACCTTCGATATTACGGTTCCTCTTTTCTTCGATACGTACAAATGCTTCAAAGAGTTTATCCAGATCTTCCTTTGCGATACCTATACCGGTATCTTTTACTGAACATGTGATGAGGCATTCGTCATTCTGTACGGTACCGGATACAGTAAGTGTGACGGTACCTTCCTGTGTGTATTTTACGGCATTGGTGAGCAGGTTTATGATAACCTGTCTGATCCTTACGTCGTCACCGAACAGCCTGCTCGGGATGGAAGAGTCGATATTCAGGTTAAACTGCAGTTCCTTTGCTTCTATCTTGGGCATTATCATGTTGCTGACATCGTTGATGAGGCTCGCAACATCGTAGTCCACGGGGATGATCTCCATCTTGCCGGATTCGATCTTTGACAGGTCGAGTATATCGTTTATGATGGACAGAAGTCCCTGACCTGCTGTCTGGATATTGAGCGCATATCTCTTTATCTGCTCGTCCTTTGTCTCTCTCAGGATCATGGTATCGAGACCGAGTACGGCGTTGATAGGAGTACGTATCTCATGCGACATATTGGCGAGGAAATGGCTCTTTGCCTTGTTGGCGTTTTCTGCTTCGAACCTTGCTTCTTCGGCTTCTTCCCATGCCTGCTCCATCTCTCTGGAGTATTTCATCAGTTCTTCACGGGAACGTTTTTCTTCATCTATATCCTCCACTACCCAGAGTACGGACTGGATTTTTCCGTTCTCATCTCTTTCAGCACAGACAAAACGTTCACGGCACCACTTGTTTATGGTGTTTAGATACTCCATGGTGAGGTTATAGGAAAGGTCGAATCTCTGCTCCAAAGTGTCAAGTCGCACGAATTCCATCAGTTTATCCATGTTTTCACCGTTCGTGGTGATAGCAAGTGAATTGTTGAAAAATACCTGAGCGTTACCTCCTGCCTGGGGCACCACGCTGTTGACCTTCTGTGATGTGCCCCTGAGTCTTTCATACCTGTCCTCGTGAGGATAAATCTTATAAACGGCTGAGTAAATACCTGCCAGTGCTCCGGTGTTTTTCTGATCGTCTTCGGCTTGCATGGCGTTTGCTGCAGCCTTGAATAGGGAATAGCAGAGAAGGAATATAACTACCAGGGAAATGATTCCGGTGAGTATGACATTGTTGATTATGCTGCCGAAAGTATCATAGTAATCTACTGCGGCTATAGCATACCAGTCAGCATTTAGGTCGACAACCGTAAGTGAATCGTGGCTGCCGTCATATTTCAGTTCAAAAAGATAATTGTTTTCTTTGAGAACGTTTTCAGCTATCAGATTCAGCGGCTCTACACTTGTTTCGGAAATATCTGTTCCGGAGAGATTGGTATCCGTATGGACTACCACTTTTCCGCTCTTGTCAAGTAAAAGAATATATTTTCCGCTAGCCTCACCGAGAGAACTTTTTTTATACTTGGTCGAATTGGGACCAAATTCTCCGTCTTTTACTTCTTCCATCAGGTGGTTCAGGATAGCCTGAAGGGAAGTAACCTTTAGATCGAGAGCGATAACACTTTTACCGTCCTTTAAGAGGTGTGCTACAGTAACACTCGAATCACCGGTCTGCATATCTATATACGGAGCTACGTATGAGATTCTGTATCCTGCATC
>JAEEKN010000178.1 GCA_016282435.1 Lachnospiraceae bacterium
AGGATACCACTACGGGGCACTGGGAGATAGCAGGCCTGACATCGGAGAAACCGATGCCTACATTCCCGGATGGATTCCCTCAGAGTTTTATAGACGAATTTTCGAAAAGAACCGGGCGCGGTATGTTGTGCAACAAGCCGTATTCCGGAACCGCCGTAATAAAGGATTACGGTAAAGAACATGAAAAAACAGGGGATCTCATAGTCTATACTTCCGCTGATTCAGTATTTCAGATAGCAGCACATGAAAAAACGGTACCCGTCGAACAGCTCTATGAGTACTGCAGGATTGCGAGGGAACTTCTGCAGGGTGATATGGGCGTGGGAAGAGTCATCGCACGACCTTTTGAAGGTGAGTGGCCCTATACGAGAACTTCGAGAAGACATGATTTTTCACTGGTACCACCTCGTGATACCATGCTTGATGTGCTCAGCAGAAACGGTTTTGATGTACTTTCGGTCGGAAAGATCATAGATATTTTTGCAGAAAAAGGTATCACGGAATATGTCCGGACCGTGAACAATGAAGACGGTATAAACAAGACTCTGGAATATATGGACAGGGATGTTAACGGACTGATATTTACGAATCTCGTTGATTTTGACATGCAGTACGGACACAGGAACGATCCCGAAGGCTATGCAAAAGCGTTAAGCTATTTTGATATGAGGCTTCCCGAAATCCTGGATAAGCTGAAGGATGACGATATCCTGATGATAACGGCGGATCATGGCTGCGATCCCGTAACTCCCTCGACGGATCATTCAAGGGAGTATATCCCTCTGGTTGTGTACGGTAAGAAATTAAAGCACGGTATAAACCTGGGAACCAGGGATTCTTTTGCTGATATCGGAGCTACGATACTTGATTATTTTGGACTGAATATCACTATAGACGGTAAATCATTCCTGAAAGAAATATGTTAACCGGAAGGTACGTTATATGAAACTGGTAATACAAAGGGTGACAAGAGCTTCGGTCACGGTAGACGGCAGAGTGACCGGGAGCATCGGAAAAGGGTATCTGGTGTTGATCGGCATAGGACGCGAGGATACAGAGGAAACAGTCAGAAAATATGCTGACAAAATGCTGAAACTAAGGATTTTTGAGGATGAGAACGGGAAGACAAACCTGTCTCTTTCACAGGTCTCCGGCGAACTGCTGCTGGTTTCTCAGTTTACCCTGTATGCAGATACAAGCTCGAACCGTCCGGGATTTTCGCAGGCGGCACCTCCGGATATGGCGGAAAAACTGTACCGTTATTTTGTCGAATATTGTACGGGTAAGGCAAAAAGCGTTGAAACAGGGGAATTCGGTGCGGACATGAAAGTAGAATTATTAAATGACGGGCCGTTCACAATATGTCTGTAAAATAAATATTTTTATTGATGTAATTTTATTTATAAAAGGTTATGATGCTTTAAGTGAGGCTTCGGGCATCGGGAAAGAGAGGAAATATGTACGAGTATACTACAAAAGGAACATGTTCGAGCAAGATACTTTTTGATATCTACGAGGAAGACGGTGTAAAGAAAGTAAAAGATGTAAAATTTGTCGGAGGATGTCACGGAAATACCCAGGGCGTTGCAAAGCTTGTAGAGGGTATGAGAGTTGATGATGTGATCGAAAGGCTCGAAGGCGTACAGTGCGGGATGAAAGGGACATCATGTCCCGACCAGCTGGCTAGAGCTCTAAAGGCTAATGCCTGAAAAATAAAACTGTATTTTAGAGGAGAGTACCGTGAAAAAGATAGTACTTACGGGCGGCGGAACAGCAGGGCATGTTACCCCGAATATGGCTCTGATAGAGAAACTGAGAGAGATGAATTATGAGATATCCTATATAGGTTCCGTTGACGGTATTGAAAAAGGACTGATAGAGGGAATGAAGGTTCCTTATTACGGAATATCTTCGGGAAAACTCAGAAGATATTTCAGCTGGAAGAATTTTTCCGACCCGTTCCGTGTCCTTAAAGGATATTTCCAGTCAAAGAGACTGTTAAAGGAGATAAATCCGGATGTAGTGTTTTCTAAAGGAGGATTTGTGGCTGTACCTGTAGTGTATGCTGCAAAGAAAAGGGGAATCCCTGCGGTAATACACGAGTCGGATATGACTCCGGGACTTGCCAACAAACTCTGTATAAAAAAGGCTGCCAAGGTATGCTGTAATTTCGAGGCCACTCTTTCGTATCTTCCTGCGGGGAAGGCAGTGCATACCGGTACTCCCTTAAGAAAAGAACTGTTTACCGGAAGCAGGGAAAAAGGACTGGAGCTCAACGGTTTTACCAACGGTATGCCGGTACTTCTGGTGATAGGTGGATCGACAGGTGCCCAGCGTGTTAACGAAGCCGTAAGAGCTGTAATGCCCAAGCTGCTGGAAACTTTCCAGGTCATCCATATATGCGGCAAAGGGAAGACAGATCCGGAGTTTGACCATATTACCGGACTTAAACAGTACGAATATGTCAGCGATGACTTAAAAGACATGTTTGCGGCAGCAGATATAGTAATATCGAGAGCAGGAGCCAACGCAGTATCCGAACTGCTGGCTCTCAAAAAGCCCAACGTGCTTATCCCTCTTTCCATAGGTTCTCGAGGCGATCAGGTGCTGAATGCCGAAGCATTTGAGAAGAGCGGATATTCCTACTTGCTGCGTGAAGAAGAGCTGAATGAGGAGAATCTGCTGAATGCGGTAAGAACGGTGGACAATAACAGAGAGAAGTATATTTCAGCCATGGAGACGGCTACGGAGAGAGATGCGACCGAGATAATAACCGGTATGCTGGATGAGCTGGCTTCGAAAAATAAATAACGAAATTGACTAAATCGGCTATAGTAAGTGATGACTATAGAAAGGAATTTTAGGATATGAGAAGTATTATTGTGGCATTAACCATGTTTTTGTGGTTGGTCTTAACATTTCCGGTGTATTTGATCGTGGCACTTGTCGGAGTGTTCAATAAGCGTGCGTGTGCATCATTTTCGCAGAAGTTTGTAAATTCCGCATTTCGTGTCCTGATGTGGGAAGTGGGTGCCAAAACCACTGTTATCGGACGCGAACTTGTACCAAAGGACAGACCGGTGCTCTATGTATCAAACCACAGAAGTTATGCCGATACACCTCTCGGATATATAAATGTGGTGGGAACTACTGGTTTTATCGCTAAAAAGGAGATAAAGAAATTCCCTATACTCTCATTGTGGATGAAAAATATGACATGTCTGTTCCTTGACAGGGATGATATGAGACAGGGACTTAAAACCATCCTTACCGCTATAGACAATGTTAAGGACGGTTATTCCGTATTTATCATGCCCGAGGGAACCAGAAATCATAACGAGGAGATGCTTCCTTTCAAGGAGGGCAGCTTCAAAGTAGCCGAAAAATCCGGATGTCCCATAATCCCCGTAGCTTTTTCAAACACCGATGCGTTATATGAACTTCATAAGCCCTGGATAAAAAAGGCCAAGGTGGTGGTTCACTTCGGAGAACCCGTATATCTGGACAACATAAGCCGTGAAGAGAAAAAGGCGCTGGCAGGTAAAATACAGGGAATTATCGCCGATATGCTCAAAGAAGATAAAAAGCTTATAGGATAAAAAAGATTATTGATTTTTCCAAAAAAAGATGTTATTATATTTTCTGTTGTCGGTTTTTTGATAAAACAGGACTTTTAGAGAAGTAAAAGAAAGGAAGCCGGATACCGGCGTGGTAAAAAAATGCCTACAGGTTTAATAATAGCACTGATCATTATCGGAGTGCTTGTAGCGGGGCTTGTGGTTCTCTACATAGTTGGAAGAAAGCTGCAGAAAAAACAGGATGCAGCCCAGGAACAGATGCAGGCTAACGCTCAGACGACATCTCTTTTCGTTATAAAAAAGGAACGTGTGAGACTGAAGGATGCGGGATTCCCACAGATAGTCATAGACCAGACACCCAAGTATTTAAGACGTTCGAAGGTTCCTACGGTTAAAGCGAAGATCGGTCCCAGGATCATGACTTTCATGTGTGATGAAAAAGCATTCGGTGTACTTCCCGAGAAACGTGAAGTAAAGTGCGTTATCAACGGAATATACATCATGGAAGCTAAATGGGCCAGAGGCGGATTGCTGGTTCCCGAAGGCAAGAAGACTTTCAGACAGAAGCTTGCGGATAAGTATTCAAAGATGAGAAAAGAGCAGGCAGAGGTCACCGATACCAAGGGAAAGAAAAAGAAGGGTGCCGCTGAAGAGCCCGAAACTACAACTAAAAAGAAAAAATAATATCAGATGCTTACAGCCTCGATTTTCAGTTCAAATTCTGAAACGGGGCTGTTATTTATTTCCATAACACCGGATAAGCGGTAGACAAGGTTCGTTTCGCTTTCTTCAAATATCAGTTCTTTTGTGAATACGCTGGCGTCAAGCCTGCCGTAGGGCGTCGTATAAAATCCTTCACACCGCTCGTTCTCCTTGTAGATCAGTACCGAAGCGGGGGAGGTTATGGTTCCCCTGTGCAGGGTTGATGTTCTTTTAAGTTCCTGTGAGCCGGGGCTGAATTTCAGCATGTTACTGATGATGATACTGTCAGTTTCCTTTGTTTCGTAGATCAGGTAGATGCCTGTTCCGCGCTTCCCCAGTGTTCCGTAGTATTCTTCACATGTTTCTTCGGGACGACCGTATGTTGAGCCGTCATATGTCTTATGTATCCCGGTTATCTTTATTTTTACTGCGATTTTTGTTTTTTCGTCCATTGTAAGTTCTCCGATATATTTTTTCTTACGGGCGACCCAAATGTCATTATGGTCTAAAACCCGTTTTCGCTCTGCAGGAATATGCTAAACGGCGTCATACACGTTCCCGCTTCGGACGCTTGCAATCGTGTGTCAGCTGGATTGTCTGACACGTTTGGTAAAATATTAGGGCGTAAATTTGCCACTAAGCAAATTTTATGCTTTATCATAATAATATAAGAAATAAAAAAATGCAAGACTACTTGAAAGATTTGGAAAAAGAGTGTAGAAT
>JAEEKN010000179.1 GCA_016282435.1 Lachnospiraceae bacterium
TATTAGGGTTGTTGCATGTTTTTGATGCAATAAAACCTTATCGTTTACAGCTTTCTTATATCTTTCTACTTCTTCCGATGAAAACCTGTCATTCTGCCCGGATTCGGTTATGCCGAAATGCTCCAGATAAGCGCTTTTTTCACCCTGATATATGATAAAATCAGGTGTATATGGCTTTCTGGCAAACTCTATATCATATTTATAAATCGGTTCATAGTCATAATCTATATTGTTAAGGTAAAGGAAGTTAGCAATTTCCACTTCCTGGTAAGAGCGTAGTACCTCGTTCTGGATTGTGACGGATTTCTTAGTCCTTGCATCGATTACTTCACGCTTAAAATCCTCAAGGTCACTTCTAAGTGTTGAGAAGTTTGATTTTGCAATATTATTAAAGAATCCGTTTAGGTCAGATCCTTCATACGGAGCGTCAAAATACGTTGCAAAAAAAAATATCAGATTATTTACCGCACTCTCATTTCTCATTATGGAATTACGGAAATAATCACGGATAACGAAATACAGTTTTGACTGATCTACGATATTCAACTTCTCATCGGGACTATTCTTGTGTATTATCGCATTACCGGTCGAATGGAATGTCGCGATAGGGCACTGTATCCCTAAATCCTTCTGAATACGTTCTCTCAGCTCGTTTACTGCCTTATTTGTAAATGAAACAACAAGTATCTGCGACGGGTCAACCCCGATCTTATCGACAAGATACTTGACTTTAGCCGCAACCGTAGTTGTCTTCCCTGCTCCTGCTCCGGCAATAACCAGCGAATAGTCCTCGTCCGACAGAACCACACGTCGCTGATCCTCGTCCAGGACAATATCAGGATCCACACTTTTCAATATGTTATCAAGATAAAACTTCTCTTTTATCATGGAATCAGCGACAAACTTATCGTTATGTTCATCAACAAGAGTCCTAATATCGCTGTATAATTCCATGACCCGTTCAATTTTCTTCGAAGGAACAGCATTGCGCTTGCAGAATTCTTCAAGCATGCCGCTCTTCTTCAGAACAGAAAAATACTCAATACTAGAGGCATATCCCGTAATCTTTTCTGCATAATCACTCCGGGCTATGTATCTGTCTGAATCCAGCAGGGACTTTATAAACTTCCCACAGGCCAACATCCTTATAGCATTTTCATCTCGCTGGATATCCTTTGTAGAAGCCGGAGCCTTTTTATTCGTATTCGGTTTTTCTTTTTTATACCCAAAAAGTCTCTCTAAGAGCCCCATATCAGACACACTATCAAGCTGACGAATCCAAGTCAGAATATCAGCTTTCCTTTCCGTTTTCTACATAATTAACTATGTCACCGTAATCACACTTGTATTTTTTACATATTTTCGATAGTATAGACATAGACACTTCATCTCCATGGCTCATTTTAGCCAGAGTACTGCTACTGATCCCTATTTCATCTAAAAGATCTGTTTTTTTCTTATTCTTGTCTATAAGTAATTTCCACAATCCATTATAAGAAACTGCCATTAAAAACTGTCACCTCGCTAACTTTGGACACAAAACATAGAATATAAAAATAGATACAAAGTATAAGTTTTACTATACCACATTTTCATCTAAAAATAAATAAAATTTTTGATAAATCGAAACATTTTTAGTAGCATTTACAATTTGTGGTTACCGTTTCCGGGGCCTTACTTGGGCCTCTTTCGGAGTTTTCAGGAAGGAGCAGAAATTACTTTCAGAAGAAATTTTTAAAAAAGGCATAACTTTCTTTGATTTTCCATAAAAGTTATGCCTTAAACATGCTCTTTATTCTTCTGATACTCCTATTTCCGTTCTTGGACCTATGAAATACTCCACTATTTCTTTTTGTACATCTTTGGGGTATCTGAGTACTGTATATGAATTCCCAGCTTGGCTTATCTTTTCTTCTGTTATAATACCCTTTTGCAATCCCAATTCTGTTTGCGTCCTCAGATTAAAACCGTTTATCTGGCGTTCTTCGATATATCCCTGGTTCTTAAGAAACTCCAGGATTCTTACGTTTGTTGCCTTCTTTACATCATCCGCTGTACCGATCCTGTTAAACTCATCCTTTATTTCTGAAACATACCTATAATCCTGATAGTCAAAGTTTTCTGCATCCTCCAGATTAAGGTAAAACTCCTGCTTTGGTGTTTTCTTTTTCTTACTTTTATGCGACACTTCTTTTGCAGTCCCTTCATTATCCCGGATGCTCGTCACCACCCCTGGGTTAGCATCCAGGTACATTAGAATTTCATCAACAAATCTCTGCCCGTATTTTTCAAGCTTCATGTTACCAACGCCGGACACATCAAGCATCTCCTGCAAGTTCTTAGGAGCTTTCGCACACATATCAACTAATGTCTTGTCACTAAATACTATGTAAGGCGGGATTCCTTCCTCTCCGGCAAGACCGGTTCTCAGTGCTTTTAACTTATCAAACAATTCATATCCGGCTTTGGTCAGGCTGTCCGTCTTTCTACGCCTTTCTCTCCTTCCGTAAATGTTCTCTTTTTCTACAGGGATCCTAACTATAACACGGGTATTCTCATCCTTTAGTGGTTCTATATTACCCATTCTAACAACACTGTATTGGTCTTCAGACTGATATATATAGCCCTCCGTAAGCATCTGGTTGATAAGGCTTTTCAGTCTCTCCTCGGGGATGTCCTTCAGTTTACCATATGATCTGTATTCATTGGTCCCCAGTTCCTTAAGTCGTGCACGGTTAGCTCCAAGCAGTGTGCCTATAACTATGCTAAGGCCATATCTGCCTTTAGTCTCATAAACACAATTGATAACATGTTTTGCGGCTTCCGTCATATCTACATCAGTGTATTCTCCGTTACAATTACCACAATTATCGCATGGACTTTCCGGTTCCTCTCCGAAATATTTCAATATATAATTTCTCAGACATCCCGTTGTACGACAGTACCCCTCCATAATCTGAAGCCTTTTTTCATCACGCTGTTTTATAAGTTCTATATCTTCCTCTGATATATCCGTGAACTCTTTATGCTCAAGAAGAAACCTGTCAATAATAACATCCTGTGGGGA
>JAEEKN010000180.1 GCA_016282435.1 Lachnospiraceae bacterium
GCTGAACAGTTCCTCTTTCGAGAAGACTCTGTTTGGATGTTCAGCCAGGAAAGCCAGGAGATCGAACTCTTTTGTGGTAAACTGTTTTTCTTCATCATTTACGTATACACGTCTGGCGGTTTTATCAATCTTTAAGCCGCGTATCTCGATAAATTCATTTACCTTGGGATCGACACCCACCAGTCTTTCGTAACGTGCCAGGTGAGCTTTTACCCGAGCCACAAGTTCGCTGGGGCTGAAAGGTTTTGTCATGTAATCGTCGGCTCCGAGTCCGAGTCCGCGTATTTTATCGATATCATCTTTTTTTGCAGAAACTATTATAATAGGAAGATCTTTATGTTCCCTGACGTTTTTGCAGATATCGAATCCGTCAACACCGGGGAGCATCAGATCGAGTATCATCAGACTGAAATTCTCGGACAGAGCCTTTTCAAGTCCCTCTTCTCCGTTATTTGCAATGGTGACCTCAAAATCCGAAAGCTCAAGGTAGTCTTTTTCAAGCTCGGCGATCTCATTTTCGTCCTCGATTATCAAAATCTTTACTTTTTCCATCTGTAACCCCTTTCTTATATTAATATTTTTTTCTGAAATCCGCGTCTATTATATTTCCGAGTTCCAGAGAAGCGTTTTTTGCGTCATCCTTTAATAAAGTGAATGATATGCAGGTTCCTTTGCCCGGAACACTGGTGGCAGAAATGGTTCCGTTGTGGTCCTCGATGATTTTTTTGGTTATGGCCAGTCCGAGTCCCGATCCACCCTTCCTGGAATTTCTCGAAGAATCGGCTCTGTAGAAACGATCGAAAATGTACGGGATATCCTTCTCCTCTATTCCCATTCCGTTGTCGCTTACACTGATCTTTACATTATCGCCCAGATCTTCTGCCAGAACCACTATAGAACCGCTGTCCCTGCCCATATATTTTACTGAGTTGCCTATAAGGTTGTTCATAACCCTTCGCAACTGCTCCAGATCCGCTATGATCTTCTGGCCTTCCTTGAGCTTGCTTATGTAATCCAGAGTGACGTTTTTGACCTCGGTATCAAGGGACATCTCTTCGATGCAGTCATTAAAGAAGTCGTCAGCACAGAAAACCTTGAAGTTATAAGGAACGATATTTGTGTCTATCTTGGAGAAGAAAGACAGCTCGTCAACCAGCACGGTCATATCCGAAGCCTTTGTATAGATAGTTTTCAGATATTTCTGCTGCTTTTCCTTTGTATCTGCCACTCCGTCCAGAATACCCTCGGTATAACCTTTTATGGCTGTAAGAGGGGTTTTCAGGTCGTGTGAAATATTGCTTATCAGTTCTATGGTGTCCTGTTCATACTGAAGACGTGTATCTATCTGTTTTTTTAGCTGGATCCTCATTTCCTCAAAGTCTTCGCAGAGCTGTTCGAGCTCGTCCGTGGATTCGCTTTCTGTGGGGATCGAGAAATCCAGATCACCGTCTTTTATCCTGTTGGTTGCCACCGTCAGCAGGTTCAGCGGTCGGATGATACTCCTGTAGAGCCATATTACCAGTATCAGATCGGTAAGGGCTATTACAAGGACTATCGTAAGGACTGCCTGCAGGAATGATATCTGCAGCATGCCGTTCTCGCGGTGTATGTAAATGGAAGAAATATCGGCGCTATGCTGTGTGATAAATACTATCGCAAAAAACATGAGCAGCGGCAATATCAGTAGTAACAGGAAAGTTATAAGAAGTCTTTTCTTTATATTCATATTTAATCGTCCAAATGATTTTTAGAATCCTTCTTTTCCAGTGCCTCAAGTTCGCGAAGTTCCTTCATTTCATCGGGAGTTGCGGACTTTTCGTAATGCTTTTTGGCTTTAAATATCAGATCTGAAGCGGGATAATCCTTGGCTTCTCTGTCACCGTTTGTATCCGAGATGATGACTTTTACTATCTGCTTTAATACGTTTACGCTGTGAACTTCACCCTGGAGACCGTCTCTGGTGGTTACTTTGTCGCCGGGATTCGGCAGCTTGCTGTTCAGGAATTCGTAAGCCTCTTCCTCATTGTTCAGGCAGCACATAAGCCTTCCGCACGTACCTGAAATCTTTGCCGGATTAAGGGACAGATTCTGCTCCTTTGCCATTTTTATGGATACGGGACAGAAATCTGACAGATAAGTGGCACAGCATAAAGGCCTTCCGCATATTCCGAGACCTCCGAGAGCCTTTGTTTCGTCCCTTACGCCTATCTGGCGAAGCTCTATACGTGTTCTGAAAACGGCGGCCAGATCTTTTACCAACTCTCTAAAATCTATTCTGCCGTCGGCTGTGAAATAGAATAGGATTTTATTGTTGTCAAAAGTATATTCGCATTCGATGAGTTTCATCTCAAGTCCGCGGTTTGCGATCTTCTCAAGACAGATGTTGAATGCCTCTTTTTCCTTATCCCTGTTTGCGGCGTTTTTAGCCTTGTCTTCGTCGGTAGCTTTACGTATAACGGGTTTTAAGGGCTGTACGACAGTTGAGTCATCAACTTCGCGGGGGGCAAGCACGACCGTGCCGAACTCCACGCCCCTGGCGGTCTCTACTATTACATTGTCGCCCTTTTCTATGTTAAGGCCGATAGGATCAAAATAATAAATCTTTCCTACTCTTCTGAATCTTACTCCAATTACTGTGGTCATTAGTTCGTCCTCATTTTCTTCTATATTGATCTTAATAATCCCGCATGTTCAGGAACAGAAGCTCCAGTGCGGTATCAAAATTTACATTTGCATTTAAGCGGTCATTGACGGTGTAGAATCCGTCGAGTATTTTTCCGAGACTTGAAAAACTGTATTTGGAAGCCTGCCTTTTGATGATCATGACTTCGTTCAGGAAAACCAGGCGGTTTGTATCCTGAGTGGCTTTGAACATCAAAACATCCCTGAACCAGATATGCATGAGGTCCAGATAAACGTCAACTTCGTCCTTCTTTGTACTCAGCTCTGAGATGGTATCGCTTATCGTATCGGCTGTCAGGGAATCTATATCCCTGAGGAGGGAAAGACAGTTGTCCTTGATCTGTTCAAATTCCTCGTTTTTGGCGAATTTGATGGCCTGTCCGAGACTGCCTCCCGAAAAAGCTGCGCACAGCTTGGCCAGATAGTCGGGCAGATGTTCCTTCTCTTTTAAGTAATCCGCTATCATATCGGTTGCGAGCGGTTTAAACTGAAGACAGATGCATCTGGAAAGAATGGTCTGCAGGAAAGCTCCCGTGTTTGTGGTGATCAAAAGAATGACAACATATTCGGGCGGTTCCTCCAGAGTTTTCAGCAATGCGTTCTGAGCCTGTTCCGTCATACGTTCCGCTTCGTCAACGATATAGACCTTGTACCTGCTGCTGAAGGGTTTGATGGAAATATCGTTTATCAGCGATTCACGGATATCGTCAACGCCGATCCTTGATTTATCGTGTGTAACATGGATGATATCAGGATGTGTTTTGGATGCGGACTGCATACAGGCCATGCATTTTCCACAGGGTCTGTTTTCGGGATTTTCATCCTGACAGCAGAGAGCGGCAGCAAAACATTCCGCTATAGATTTCCTTCCGGAGCCTTTTTCTCCGTTGAAAATATAAGCGTGGTTGGGCTGATTCTGCATAATGGCAGTTTTTAAATGTTCCTTAATGCTCTCGTGCCCCAAAATTGTGTTAAAATCCAGCATTTTGCACACCCCCTTTTTTTAGCTGTTAAGCAATTCTCTTAAAGTCTTAAGTAAATATATCGAGAAGCAGTCCCCTGATCTCGTCGATACTGCTCATGATCAAAAGTGAATCCTGTTCGTCCTTTAAGAGTTCTTCAGCCAAAGCGTCAAGTTTTTCGTCGACCAGCCGTATCATTCCGTACACTCTGTGCCTTCCGCGCCGGTCAAGAAAGTTTTCTCTGGAAAACTTATGCGAACGGTTTACGATCTCGTTCATAAAATCTTTTATAAGGCTCCGGTATTTTCTCATGTCCGTGATGTCACGGCGTTTTTTGATCCGTTCTCCCTGGCCGGTTATCTCGTCAAGCAGGGAGGAAAGCTTTTCTGCCAGAGCCGTTTCTCCGATACTGCTTATCAGAGTAAACTTAAAATTCCCGTCAGCAGGCGCAGGCGCTTTGGCCTGTTCTATCTGGTTAACCGGCTGAGCCTGATTGATCTTAATATCCATTATATCACGCCTTTCAAGAACATCTTATCCCGGTCCTGTTCACAGATCCGAAAGAATATCATCCACTGTTTTATCCAGAATATCATTGTTATAACGTCTGGTAACCCCGAGCATATTTAGTTTCTCTCCCGAAAAATCCTCCTCATCGGCCAGAAAACGTCTGCAGAGCTCCGCATATTTCGGAGAAGACTGGCTTCGCTCCCTTTCAACGGCACGCTGCAGTCTCAGACCCGTCTCTACTTCTATATATACAGGTATGACCGCATCGTTTCCAAAATGTTTTTTTAGGGAATCGCAGCCCTCGGGTGTCATTATCAGAAGATAATCCGAACGGTCCAGATCTATCTGTCCGTCATTTGCGGTAAAATAGTACCAGTCACCATGTACCGTATGGTAGCATCGGGATTCGATGACCTGTCCGTTTTCCCTCATCCTTTCAAATTCGGGAACGGAGGTGAAATGGTATTCCACACCGTCGGTCTCACCGCTCCGTATGGGACGGGTGGTATATGAAACTATGGTTCTAAACCTGTTTCCTGTTTTTGAAATTAATTTTTTGTATATACTGTCTTTGCCGGATGCGCTTTTCCCCATTAAGCAATAAATCTTTCCCATATCTGCCTCTAGATGAGATTTTTTAATACCGGAACCAGTACATCCGCCGCTTTCCTGTGCTCGGATTCGAGAGGATGGTAGTTTGCTCCGTAACCTACGGATGCATCCTGCTCGGGCAGGTGAACTGTGGTTATGAGAGTGTCTCCGGTCTCTTTTTTGTATTCGTCAGCCGCCTTACATATGGTAGGATAAAGCCGGTCGCCCATGAGTCCGAAAACACAGACGATATATGCCTTGGGGTTATGCTTTCTCACTGTTTTCAGGAACTTTACATAATCGGTGGCAAACCATGACTGTCTGGACTCGTCATCCTGGCAGTAACTGTCATCGTTTGTGCCCAGGTTTATCACTATGATATCGGGAACATATCCCGAAAAGTCCCAGGAGATATCCTGAGATGCGGGGATCCCGTCTATGCTGTCATAGGAGAGACCCATCGATTCATAAAATGTGGGTATGAGCTGTTCGTCATGACGCTCCTGGGGATCGCCTGTATATCCCGATATGATACCGTACCCACTGATGGAGAACATGCTGTAGTCAACATCTAAATCCTGAGCTGTTTTATATGCAA
>JAEEKN010000181.1 GCA_016282435.1 Lachnospiraceae bacterium
AACAACCGTTAAAAATGGAGAAGGAGTTCTTCGCAGCTGTAGTACGGAAATCGTTGAAAAATATGATATTGCCGGAGATGACTATCAAACAAGACCGATAGGATATTTTGAAGAGGATGAAGAAGGTAACATTATTTCGTCCACGAAATGTGCATATGACGATATGAACAACTCTTTTACCGCTACTTATTACGATGAAGGAGAAATAACGGTTGTTACCGGAGCTTATGACAGGGCAAACGATATTATGACGGTTGCTTTTAAAGATGCAGACGGAAATATCACAGAAAGCTACGAGAAGGTATTTGACAAGACCGGTATGCTGATGAAGTATACAGTAGACGACAAAGTAGTTTTCGAAAGAGATAAGGCCGGAAGGATCCTTAAGGTCGTTCGAGAGGAACACTATTATGATGGCAATACGGGAACTTATGTAAACGGTGAAGTTATTTATGAAAATGAATATGAACCTATAGTCGGTTGTATAACTACTGAAAAGAAGTCTCATGCTGATGGTACCGTTGAATGGACGAAGAAATATACCTATGATGAGAATGGTTTCCTTACTGCCAGTGAAAAAATATACGAGGACGGAGAGGGACTGAACAAGGTTGTGCGCACTTATTATCCCTCTGCTTCAGATCCTGTCCAAAAGACCGAGTTATATGTATATGACAACGGTCAGACTTATTTCTTAGAGTATGATGTTAACGGCGAGAAAATAAGGTATGAGGAAAAAGATAAAGATGGTTATTATTTATACGGTTTTGAGAAAACAATAGATGAAAATGGGAAAGCTGACAAATATATCTATTATGGACCTGGAAAAATAGTGACCGGGACTTCAAGGTACGAATATGATGCCAATGGGAACCTGACAAGTATAGAATCTACGGATGACGAAGGTTACGTAAGTCTGAGTATCTACGAATATGATGAAAAGAATAGGGAAATCTTACATAAAGAGTATGAAGGCTTGGGAGCTCTTGGGTTAACAACTTGGGTGGAACAAGAGTACAGTGAAGATGGAACGTTTAAGCAGATTTTTAAAGCAGCGGATGGCAGTATCTATCGTATAGAGACACGTACTGATAACGACGATGAAGATCTCCTGAGCGAAGTCTATTATGATGAGGATGGAGAAACAATAGTCGTAGTCAGAGAGTATCTGTACAATTACAGAGGTTCGTGCATAGGATGGATAGATGACAATAGGGTTAGGAAGATAAAGACAGAATATAATTCATATAATTCAGATAAGCCTGTAAAGATTACCGATTATTCGAAGGAACCCGCTGAAATAATAGAGTATGTTGACGGTGAGGCCCTATACTTTGAAAAGCATACAGAGGGAGATTACGAGTGCATTGAGAATTTCCGTATTCTTATTAATGAAGAATATGATTTATATGCTGATGGCGACAACAGCGGTTTTGAAAAAGGTATTATGCTTGTAGATGAGATAGCATCGGGATCAGCTATAAAAATAACCAATGTTACATATGATCTGGACTATGATTTATCTGATCTTACCATGCCGGCTGTTATATTATCCGGAAAAATCAATGATATCTATGACTTCTCAGTAAAGTATTTCATGGATATGAAAACTTATGATAATCCTTTGACCATAGCTGAAATATTCGGCAAGGAATATGTATTTACATTTGATGATATTAATCAGATGATCTATACCGTTACCGAAGATAGTGGGGATGGTACAAGCATCGGATACTATGAAGGTGGGGTTCTGGTAAAGACAGAATATTACGTCGGCGATGAGCTTGTTGATACTATCTATCCGGATCAGGCGGCGTAAAAAATAAATAAGGAAAGGTTTTATATGGAAAAATGGTTAAACAAGCCACCTATGGGGTGGAACAGCTACGATTATTATGACACAACAGTTACAGAAGCCGATATCAAGGCAAATGCCGACTACATGGCAAAGCACTTGAAAGGTTTCGGATGGGAATACATAGTGGTGGATATCGCCTGGTATTCCTGTGAGGCGGGCGAGCAGAGGGACAAGTATCAGTATGTTCCCTTTGCCAAGATGGAGATGGATGAATATTCAAGACTTCTCCCGGATGTAAAGAGATTCCCGTCTTCAAAGGGTGGGAAGGGCTTTGGTCCTTTGGCAGAATACGTTCACAGCCTGGGGCTCAAGTTCGGTATCCACATCATGAGAGGTATCCCGAGACGGGCTGCTTATCTGAGAACAAAGATAAAAGGCACTGATGTCACAGCCAATGAGGTAGCAAACGCATACTCCATCTGCTACTGGAATCCTGACATGTACGGTGTAAATCCGAAGGCTGAAGGAGCGCAGGAATACTATGACTCACTGCTTGAACTGTATGCATCATGGGGCGTTGACTTTATCAAGTGCGATGATATCTGCCGTATGGATGCCGGTTCGTCAAAGGATGAGATCAGGATGCTTCATAACGCCATAGAAAAATGCGGAAGGAAGATAGTGCTCAGCCTGTCACCCGGACCAGCTATAGTGGACGAGCAGGAGTTCTATCACGAGACAGCCAATATGTGGCGTATCACAGATGACTTCTGGGACAGATGGGAACTACTTCTCGATATGTTTGACAGATGTAAGAAATGGGAGCCTTTTGTGAGAGCCGGCGGATATCCGGACTGCGATATGCTTCCTATGGGCAAACTGGGCAAAGGCTTTGGAAGCGAGAGAGACACGAACTTTACCATAGATGAGCAAAAGACTATGCTGACCCTGTGGTGCATCTTCCGTTCCCCTCTTATGATAGGAGCGGAGCTTACAAAGCTTGACGCAGCGACTATGGAACTCCTCACAAACGGACCTTTATACAGAATGCTCAATGAAGTGACGGAATCAAGCGAGATATATCGCGATGATGACTTTATCATCTGGACCGGTAAATCAGCTTCAAAGAGATATGCTGCTGTGTTCAATATCTCGAAGGAGGAGAAGAAAGCACCCCTTGG
Source organism: Lachnospiraceae bacterium (assembly GCA_016282435.1). Taxonomy (GTDB): domain Bacteria; phylum Bacillota; class Clostridia; order Lachnospirales; family Lachnospiraceae; genus RUG11977. The sequence goes on from JAEEKN010000181.1 coordinate 2,980, forward strand.
AAAGCTTGATGAAATAGCAGGCGGATATGGCCTTCCCGTTGACAGCAAGGATAAAACATTTGACGGCGCACTTGAAGCATGGTCCCTGAAGGTAGTGAAAAAAGATGAAGGATGCGATATCCCTTCTCACGGTGCCATTCTTCTTGTTAAAGATATTTAAGATTGATTTCACCCACCATCCTGAGGTGGTGGGTGATTTTTTCTGTAAAGGGCCGAAAGGGTCTGCATGGCAGACGGATGAGGTGAAAATGAAAAAAAACGATGAATTTGAACTGGACATTACAGACACCGGCAATGAAGGTGAGGGTATCGGCAGATATGAAGGAATGACCTTCTTTGTAAAAGGTGCTGTAGTCGGTGACAGGATTCTGGCGGGAGCCACAAAATTAAAAAAGACATATGGTTATGCACGACTGGTGAAGGTTATCACACCTTCACCTTTTCGTGTTACGCCTCCCTGTCCCATAGCCGGAAAATGCGGCGGATGTCAGCTCCAGAACGTTGATTACCAAAAGCAGCTGGAGATCAAAGAATCCAAGGTATATAACGACATTGTACGACTTGGCAAAGTCGACCCTTCCAGAATCAATCAGAGGGACGGTTCTCTGATTGAAAATGGTAATGAAGTGGTTTTTCATAAAATTATAGGGATGGACGATACCTGTCATTACCGCAATAAAGGACAGTTCCCGGTAGGACTTGACAAGGAAGGAAAGATAGTCACAGGCTTTTACGCCGGGCATACACATTCCATTATCCCGACCGAAAAATGCATGATCCAGCATGAACTGACCGACGGTATCATGCAAACTGTAAGGGATTTTATGGAGAAGTTTTCTGTCCCCGCATATGTTGAACGCGAGGGAAGCGTGACAACAAAGGAGGCTTCCATAGGGGACCATGACCGCAGTGGTAAGAAGACAAAATCTGTGGACAGAACAAGCAGTAAAAACAACAGTGGAAACACAGGTTTAGTCAGGCATGTTCTCACACGTGTGGGTTTCCGTACCCATGAGGTTATGGTCTGCATAGTTATAAACGGACAGGAACTTCCTCATTGGGAAAGTTTGAGAGAAATGCTGGAAACAAGTATTGGTCATTATAATGAAAGATTACCACAAAATATGATGTCTGATAAAGCAGAATCTCAAAAAGGTAATGGGACAAATGATCAGAACAATAATGTAGAATATAAATTGGCATCATTTTCAATCAATATAAATACCGAAAATACCAATGTTATCCTGGGTGACAAGGTAAAAACCCTCTATGGAACTCCGTACATTACAGACTATATAGGAGACCTGAAATACAGGATATCACCGCTGTCATTCTATCAGGTAAACCCGGTTCAGACATTGAAGCTGTATCATACAGCGCTGAAATATGCCGGTAAAACTTCGACTCAGTTGAAACACTCCGAAAACAGTGGAGAAGAAGAACTGACGGACTCTCTTTCAGAGAATATCAGCGGGAAAACGGTCTGGGATCTCTACTGCGGAATCGGAACCATATCTTTATTTATGGCACGTAAGGCGAAAAAAGTGTATGGTGTTGAAATCGTTCCCCAGGCCATAGAAGATGCAAAAAAGAATGCTGAAATAAACGGCATCACTAACGCAGAGTTTATCTGTGGGGCAGCAGAAGACGTCATGCCTGCAAAATTTGCGGAAAATCCGGACCTCAGAGCAGATGTGATAGTGGTCGATCCCCCGAGAAAGGGCTGCGATGAGAAACTCCTGGCTACCATAGTAAAAATGGAGCCTGAACGGATAGTGTATGTATCATGTGATCCCGCGACATTATCCAGGGACATCTCGTACCTTGAAGAACAGGGTTACACCTTAAAAGAAGTCCAGCCCGTAGACCAGTTCCCATACAGTTCACATGTAGAGACGGTTGTTCTTCTTTCCCAACTCCGTCAGAAACCGGATGATTATATTGATGTGGATATTGATGTAGCTGAATTAGAGGGCACTTCTGCTGAAACAAAGGCAACCTATGAAAAGATAAAGAAGTATGTGGCTGAGCATAATGATGGGATGAAGGTATCAAATCTCTATATTGCGCAGGTAAAGAGAAAATGCGGTATTGAATTGGCGGAGAATTTTAATCTGCCGAAGTCGGAGGATGCTAAGCAGCCACAGTGTCCTAAGGAGAAGGAAGAAGCTATTATTTGGGCTTTGAAGACTTTTAAGATGATATAAGGGGTTGGTTTGT
>JAEEKN010000182.1 GCA_016282435.1 Lachnospiraceae bacterium
ATCCCGATTGATTTGAATAAGAAATCGATACTTAGGCGGCTGCATACTGTGATTGCAAAATTTGGTGATGCATCTGAGAAGAATGAATTCCATTATTCTGCTGCTGTGCAAGAGTTAATCTATCAGATTGAAATATACGACCAAATTTGGTATATGCGTCATTGGGTTGATGGTTGTAAACATAGCAAGGAAGCTAAAGAATTGGTTGCGGATTTTGTTAAGGTGCTTGAGCAGATCCCTGATTCATGTGCAGAATGTTTCCCGTTTGAAGAAATTGAATATTTAAAGAAGGAATATTTATAGAAATTGATTAGGATACTTTTAAGTTTTGAAAGAAGGATAAATGAAATCTCAAAACAACGTTAAGCATAATATTTATACAGACCACATCAAGAATATGTTGGACACAGCCTTATCTTTCCTAGGGCTGATTTTGCTGAGTCCTGTATTTCTTGTTATCAGTGTAGCGATATTTATAGATGACCCCGGACCGATCATGTTTAGGCAGAAAAGAGTTGGAAAGGGCAAGAAGTTTTTCGTGCTCCATAAGTTCCGTAGCATGAAGATGTCTACGCCTCATAATGTTCCGACTCATCTTTTAGAGAATCCGGAGAGTTAGTTACTAAAAACTTAGATTTTTCAAAAAAGCACTTGTATATACCGACCAGTTACACCTGGTGAAATTGAATATTGAGGGATAAGTATGTTTGACATATTACAAGAGAAAGATAAAGAGCTTATTATTTATAAGTCAGTTATGATTGATGCGGCTACTTGCATTGTAAAGAATGGGGATGCCGGTATATGTGCAGAAGCCAAAGCAAGTTTAACAAATATGATACGGCTGATGGATCTGTATTATGAAAGAAAATGCAAAGTAAGAATGCAGTTTTTAAAGAATAAGGATTCAGAGTCTATCGTATTTACCGGTATCAACAGGTTTAAGCTCTGGCTTATACAACATCAGGATTCGGATGCATATAGGTTGATATTAGGTATTTTGAAGGATTTCTACATAAAAAAAGGTTCTCCCTTGCCGGTTATTAATATAGTCTTTGGCAAGTATCATGCTTTTGAACATGAAGAGGAGAATATCTATAATACGGACGTGTTTTTTAAAAACACATTTGTCGGCTCTGAAGGCTGGCTCAATAATGAGCTGATCAAAAAGGCCATTAAGGCTGTGGATAAATCCGATGTGGTCAACGAGAATACTATATACAGTCCTATCTTTGGCAATATGTCTCCTTCAAAACTATCAGGCGGAGTGAAGACGCTGATACTTATATACAACAATCCTGAGAGGGTTTTCAATGCTTCTACCTGCGGTGATAATTGTGCCAAGTGGATTGAGAAGTTCGCCAAAGAGAAGGATTTTGTAATATGCCTGTATCATACTATGCATTTTTCGGAGAAGAATTTTAAGGCATATATTGTTAATGCGGATGCAGTAGTTTACAACTATGAAGATTACATTATGTATTCTGATAAGTATTGTAGGGAAGCGGAATGAAGGGAAAGTATAAGGTAAGGGTACAAAACAAACTGGTGCGCTTTGATTTCGAGATTGAGCGCAATGTGAGTATTATCCGCGGGAACAGTGCTACCGGGAAAACCACGCTTATAAATATGATCGTGGACTATCAAAATCTTGGTAAGGCAAGCGGGGTTACTGTAATATGTGATGTTAACTGCGTAGCCATGATCAATCAGGGTAGTAACTGGAAAGCTTTTCTAGATAGTATTCATTCAAGTATTGTCTTTATAGATGAAGGTGAGCCGTATGTAAGGACTGTGGAGTTTGCGGAGCACATTAGTGGTACGGATAATTATTATGTCATAGCTACCAGGGATAATCTGTATTATATCCCTTACAGTGTAGATGCTATCTATGAACTTAAGGAATCCGGCAGGTACGGGAAACTTAAGACCGTATATAATTGTTTTAGGCGTATGTATTCTGAGCCGGTTGTTCGGGATACGGAGTTTGGTAAGCATGGTATGGTTATCACTGAGGATTCGAAGTCAGGGTATCAGTTCTTTAAGGCGGTATGTGATAGGAATGGCATGGCCTGCAAGTCTGCACTGGGCAAGAGTAATGTGCTTACGTCACTAAAAGAATATGACGGTGAGAATGCACTTGTTGTAGCGGATGGAGCTGCATTCGGTCCTGAGATGGAAAATGTATATAGTATGGCGAGAAATGTTTCGGCTAAGCTTTTCCTTCCGGAGAGTTTTGAGTGGCTGATACTTAATTCGGGGATAGTAAGTGATAGCGATATTGCGGATATTATGTCTCGTCCGTATGATTTTGTAGAGTCGGAGAAGTATTTCAGTTGGGAGCAGTTTTTTGCGAGTTTGCTGGTTGCGAGGACTCAGAAGAAGCCATATAGGTATGATAAGGGTAAGATAGCGGAATACTATACGAGTGACAGGTCAATCAGTAAGATTCTCGGACCATTTTTTGAGGATATGTAATAGGAGTATATACCGACCAGTTGGAGCGCGCTGCACGGTGATTCAGCGCAATTTCGCTTTAACGGTGTGAGCGTTGAATCATAATCCTTATCAATGCTTGTGATTTTTACTTTATAGCTGTCATGTGCTATCCTGTCGTAAGTCCTCAAACATGAGTACCATAGATAGAAAAAGCCCTGCATTTCTGCAGGGTTCCAGGATATAGTCTGTTTTTTGAATTTTTTGAAAAATTTTTAAGATTTTTTGTAGAGACTGGGACATTCTTTCTGCACCCGGTCTGACCAAGGAAGAAGATCTTCGAGGAAACTCAGGTTTTTATCATCCATATGCTTGGGCATTTCTGTAAGAAGTAACTCGAAGTATTTGTAGGTATTAAGATTGTTTGCTTTGGCTGTTTCTGCTAGGCTGTAAATGATGGCACTGGCTTTAGCGCCTTTGTCAGATTCAGTGATCCCGAAGTTCTTACGACCCACGGTAAAAGACCTGATCGCTTGGTCGGCGTAGTTGTTATCCATCAAAAAGTGATAATTGTCCATCGATGTCATTAAGGTCGCTTTTAGATTTCCTGCCGTATTGACGCTGGTTCATGATGCGGATCTGTTCGGTCAGGAGATTGATCTGCTTATTGTTCTCGGAGAGCATGGCATTGGCTGAATCAAGCTGTGACTGCATAGCCTCCAACTGGGACTGCAAAGCAGACACTATGAGGATAAGTGCCTCTTTGTTAAGACTTTTAAGTTGTTCTTCAGACAGGTTAGCCATGTGAAAACTCCTTGATTTTTTCTGATATCATTATAGCAGAAAAGCAAGGAAATGTCTAATCGGAGAGGCTTGGATATTCGTCAAAATGCCTATGGATTAGACGCTTTGAGAGAGCCATACTGAGGCATGGGTGTATAGGGAAGATAAAAGAAGAAAGGTGCCATGCAGAGCCTTTGAAGGCTTCTGGTTATGTAACATAAAGCCTTTAAAAGCTGTGCAGAGCACCAGGTAGAGAAGGTAGAATAAGCCGGTAAAAATCTACGTTTTGCACAATAAAAAGTTAGTATTAGGCAGACTGTACAGGGTTAATGTCATGGATGATCGGATCTATGGAAAAGCCCTGCATCAGCCATTGGAACTGTTCGTAGGAAAGGTTCTTAAGGTCTGTAGAAGTCCTAGGCCAGGAGAACCTGCCACATTCGACACGCTTGTAGAGCAGCAGAAAACCATCGCCTTCCCATAAAAGCCCCTTTATCTTTGAAGCGGATCGCCCACAGAAGAGAAAAAGGGTATTGGGTACAAAGAGAGTCATCTTGTAGCATTTTTCGATTATGGCTGCAAGAGAATCAATGCAATAGCGG
>JAEEKN010000020.1 GCA_016282435.1 Lachnospiraceae bacterium
GCCTTCTTTCACTATCTGTTCAGAGTTTTCATTCATTGTTTCCGCATCATTCTGGCTTTCAGCAGATTCCAATATTTCTGCTTTTGTGTACGGTTTTGCAGTAATCTCTATGTCCTTGTCCGGCATAACAAAAGAATATTCCCTGTAATCACTGTCAGAATGAGATTTTTCAAGCTCCTGACCATCTAGATAAAGATGGATATTAGCATCATATAATACTTGAGTCCTGATTTCTACTTTATTCCCACTTTGAGCTTTCCCCGGAGTTTCAGTAAAAATCTCTGCCAGATCCCCCAAATTGTAGCTAATTACATGCTCTGTTCCCGAAACATTGGTATTATCCTCAGTTTTTTCAACAAGAACCACTCTTGATATATTGCTCAGACCGGCAGGATAAGTTTCTAATATCCTTCCATCATAAACAATCTCATATGTATCACCTATCTCAGGATTAGAGTTATCTGTAATAGCCGCTTTCCCGATAGCAATAGCATCAGAAGATTTCAGCTCAGCAGAGCCCGGTACAGGCTTTACCACCATCCCGGCATCATTTACTTCTGTTACAACAGCTTTAAATGTGCAATCTGAGCCTTTTTCCGGCATATCTGCCCCCGTTTCTGGTTTCGTTTCAGATTCCTTCTTGCTACATCCCGAAACTGAGAAGATAAGAACCAATATAGTCAGGAATAATATTTGTTTTTTCACTTCAGACACCTCCTCTGCTAATAGTACATATTAGACGAGATATGTATATGGATGATTCCACAAATTTCAAAGGATCAAATTTTAAATATTAGGGTCAGATTTCTTTAATACTTTAATGCATTAAATGGCTCTGACCCCGAATTGTTGTTAATAGCAATTCCACCTTGAATACTCTCTTGTTTCTTTGGTTCCATCCGCATCCTTGAATACCCTTGCCCTGACAAACATATTGTTCATCCAGAAAATATCGTCCTTTGCATCTGGCGCCTTAACATCATCCACGGAAACATATACTACAAGACCGGAAGCCTCATCCTTTTCTGCTTTTTGAGTCAATGCTTTTCCCTTATATACTGTTGAAAAATCACTGTTCTCGGAAATCTCCACCTCAATGCCGTCCACGTCACTTGTCACGTTCCATACAAATTTTACCGTATATCTTCCAGCCCGGTTAGAATAGTATGAAGTTGACGAAAACTTTAAGTTTACCAGTTCGCACTCAATGCCTTTTTTATACTCCACATTGATAAATCCGCCAAACGCCAAAGGCGAATAACCCGAAGTATCTCCCATAACAGTAATCTTAGCGCCGTTTTTCGCATTTCTTCCCCAAAAAGCATTCTCTCCAACCTCTGTGATTTTCTCAGGCAGTACAACGTTTGAGAAATTGCAATAATAAAACGCCCTGCTTCCTATTTGTGTAAGGTTGGGAAGTGAAGCAAAACCGCTGTACTTTCCAAGATTAAAGCTTGTGCAGTACATAAAGGCACCATCTCCGATTTTTTCTACAGATTCAGGCATGTTAACGGTAGTAAGCGATAAGCAGTGGAAGCATATTGAATCCGGTATGGTCTTTATACCATCTTCAAAGGTTATCTTCTTTATACCTGATTGGTCAAAAATATAATTTCCAAATTCCGTGGCATTAGCTGGGATTTTAATGCTTCCAAGCTCAGAAGTCAAGGCAAAAGCCCTGTCACCAATGTACTCTATGTTCTCAGGAATTTTGACGGAAGTAACGGCAGTACGTGCAAATGCTTCTTTGCCGATACCCTTGATATTTTCATCCAGAACTACATCACCGCCATCACCTATATACTTTATAACGATACCATCCCAGGTCACCGCACAGCCGTTATCCAGTATATTCACAAGGTCTTTGAATCCGTCAAACCATTCCGGGTTGAAATCTCCAAAGAAATCATATCCGCAGTACTCCGCAAGGAGCTCTATTGCTTTTCCATCCAGTTCGGTTCCTTCGGCATTTATCCAGACAACCGCGTCCCCTCTGTATACATCTTTGTCAAGCTCATTCTTTATCTCAACCTCACATTTCCCTTTAGGAAGATATAATCTGGTTAGCTTTGTGACCATGAAATCGTCCTCAGAATCTGCTTTATACATAAATGAGCTTAAATATATCTTCTTGCACTTAGAGGATACTCTGAGTGTCTTTCTTTCGGACGGAACTCTTATAAGCTCTGTTCCATCCTTACTGTATACGACACCCTTTACGCTTTTGTAGTTAGGATCATCCTTGCTTACGATATAGTTTTTTGCCGAAAGCATCGTAATATTCTCTATCTTAAGGGGCGTAGTGAAAGTAATGGTCTTCGGTGCAAAATCCCCACATTCCATGCATGTCAGGATCCTCTCGATATACTCGTCAGGTTCACGCTCATCTTCCTTAAAAGTAAAGTCACCCGGCATTGTCATATATTTCAGTTTTCTGCAGTTCCAAAATGCCTGCTGTCCTATTTCCTTCACTGAGTCAGGGATAACTACCTTCTTGACAACCGTTCCGCTAAAGCTTTTCACGCCGATACTTTCCAAGCCATTGGGAAGACTTACCTTCTCCAGGTTCTCACAGTTAAGGAATGCTTTATCACTTACCTTGGTTATGCCTTCCTTTATGATAACCCTGGTTATATCCGGATTGTTGATAAAGGTCATATCTGCCGGCATCTCTCCGTTTCCCTTGATCGTCAGTACCCCATTCTTCAGGGTATATTTTACTTGCTGACTATTTGCCGCCTGAGTCAAAGATGTATCCGACAAAGCTAAAGATAATATAACTGCTATACATACAAGGCAAAGAAATAATATCAGCTTATATATCTTCTTCATGAGTAAACACCCTCCACACATCTATTATCAATCTATTTATAATATAAAAGATAATCGTGACAATCATTTGTCAGAAGTGTAACAAATATAATAACAGTTGCCTATTTTCCGTTGCTTTCACAGTTTCTGACTACTCCCGCAAACAGTATGGAACCATCCATTCCTGCCACCACAAACATAAATGGTCTGTTAAATATCAAATCTATCTCATTCGAAGTAGAAACATCATAAACTATCCAGCCCGTCGTGTATGCTGCGCCTGTGACCCCTTCTTCGTCAAATTCAAGTACTGCTGCATGTTCAGCATTACTAAGCGTTATTCCCTGTTTCTCTGTCAGAGGTGAAAAATCAGCGATATTGTCGGCTAAAACATCAGTCACTCCGTGTTTTTCCAGTATGGGGATCAGGTCAAGTTTTTCA
>JAEEKN010000183.1 GCA_016282435.1 Lachnospiraceae bacterium
ACCTCGAAAACGCCTTCAGCGTTTCCTCGGTAACAAAACGATGCTTCGCATCTCATTTCAGTCGGGGCTTGAACCCCCGCCTGAAACGAAGATTTCCCCCCACCTTCGCTACGCTAAGAGGTGGGGGATATCTTCTGTTTTGTTATACACCTATAGCTTCCACATCATACGGTGTAGCCTGGTATACATAGTAGTTCAGCCAGTTGGTATACATGGTATTTGCATGAGCGCGCCATGTAAGAAGGGGCTTTTGCTCGGGATCATCGTTTGGATAGTAGTTTTTAGGAATCTGTATATCCATTCCTTTTGCGAGATCCCTCTTGTATTCCTGGTCCAGAGTCATTCTGTCATACTCGGGATGTCCGAATACGAATACCTGTCTTCCTTCTTTTGCGAGGACCATGCATATTCCTGCTTCGGGTGAGTCAGCCAATACCGTCAGCCTGTCATCAGCCCATACTTCTTTGGGATCTATAGTTGTATGACGGCTGTGAGGTATGTAGAATATGTCATCGAATCCACGTACAAAAGGTTCTTTTCTGTGGTGTACATTATGAGGAAATACTCCGAACATTTTCTGTGGAAGTGCTATCTTTTTTATTCCGTAATGATAATATATTCCTGCCTGTGCTCCCCAGCATATATGAAGTGTTGATGTTACATGGCTCTTTGACCACTCCATGATATTCTTCAGTTCTTCCCAATAAGCCACTTCTTCAAATTCCATCATTTCTACCGGTGCTCCGGTGATGATAAGACCGTCAAGCTTTTTGTTTTTTACATCATCGAATGTAAGGTAAAACTGGTCTAAATGACTCTTTGCAGTGTTTTTCCCGACATATGTCGATGTTGTAAGAAATGTGATGTTTACCTGCAAAGGTGTGTTTGAAAGCGAACGGAGCATCTGTACTTCTGTGGCTTCCTTCAATGGCATGAGATTTAATATTCCTATTTCAAGGGCACGGATATCCTGCGACATCGCACGATTTTCGTCCATTACAAATATATTTTCTTCTTCCATTACCTTTTTTGCAGGCAGGTCGTTTTGTACTCTTATAGGCATATATTTAATTCATCTCCGTTCTTTCTTATTTCACATCATCCGGCACTTCGTGCCACCTTCCCCTCGATGGGAAGGCTTTATGTACAGGTGCTCTGCATCTTCTGTTTTGTTATATCAACTTCTCAAATTCGTCCATCACTTCATTCATTACCGAGAGCGCTGTATTGATGTACTCAGGATTTTCGACATTTACATCTACTTTCTTTAAGAGGTCTATGGGTGACATGCTGCAGCCACCGGACAGGAAGTCGATGTATTTTGTGACGAACGAAGGATCGTTCAGTATTTTTTCTGCTATGGCTACGGATGCACAGAAGCTGGTCGCATACTGATATACGTAGAAGTTGTAGTAGAAATGAGGTATTCTCTGCCATTCGTGGCCTATCTCCTCATCATATTCTACATTCGAGCCATAATATTTTTTGTTTATATTTGAATAGGTCTCGCAAAGCAGTTCTGCTGTCAGCGCTTCACCTTTTTCTACAAGCCTGTTGGTCTCGAGCTCGAATTCTGCGAACTGTGTCTGGCGGAATACGGTGCCCTTGAACATATCCATGTAGTGGTTTAACAGATATGCTTTTTCGTTTTTGTCCGTGGTCTTTGCAAGCATGTATTTTAAGAGCAATATCTCATTACAAGTTGATGCTACTTCTGCCACGAATATCTTATAATCTGCGTATACGCTGGGCTGGGTTTTATTCGAATAATACGAATGCATCGAATGTCCCATCTCATGGATCACGGTAAATACATCATCGAGCTTGCCATCATAGTTTAACAGCATGTAAGGATGTACTCCGTAAACAGTCGATGAATATGCACCGCTTCTCTTGTTTTTGTTCTCATATACATCTATCCAGCGGTTGTCAAATGCTTCACTCACTACTTTCAGGTATTCCGTACCTAAAGGCTTTAACGCCTCCATCACGAGGTCTTTTGCTTCATCATAGGTGTACTTTACTTTTACATCTTTAACCATCGGAGGATATATGTCATACATCCTGAAGGTATCCACTTCGAGACATTTTTTCCTAAGTCCTACGTATCTGTGAAGCTTCTCGAGGTTGTTATTTACGGCATTTATCAGGTTCTCATATACCGATACTTCTATCTCGTTAGGGAAAAGTGCTGCTTCAAGTGTTGAATCATATTTTCTGGCATTTGCGTAGAACTGAAGCTGTTTTACCTGTCCGTAGTATAATGAAGCATATGTGTTCTTGAGCTTCTTGTACGAAGCATAATATGTTTTGTATGCATCTTCACGGACACGTCTGTCAGCATCACTTACCAGTGATATATAACGGCCCTGGGATATCTTTACTTTTTCTCCATCGGCATCAGTGATCTCACCAAATTCTATCTCTGCGTTGTCAAGTATGGAATATGTATCATCCGCAACACTTGTAGCATTGTACGAAGCTGCAAGCAGCTGCTCCATCTCTTTTGAGAGTTTATGAGGCCTGTTCCTCAATACCATGTCGATATCTCTCTTGTACAGAGCCAGTTTTTCATTTCTTTCAATAAATGAATTCAAGAGTTCTTCGTCAGCCTCAGCTATCTCTGATGACATGAATGCTGTGCTTTCAAGAAGCTTTGAATACATGGTTTTTACTTTTGAAAGTCTGGCAAGTGCAATGGAATCAGCAGTATCAACATCATAGCATTTTGATGCGTAGCTGTAGATCCTGTCAAATATCACGGTGATCTCATCTGAGAGTTTCTCACACCTGAACAGGTTTTCAGCGCTGTCACATACTTTTCCTTCAAACAATGAAAGGTCTTCTGTAAGTACATTTACTTTTTTTATCGCTGCTTCAAACGCTTCCTCATTCTCATATAATGCAGTGATATCCCATGTATCTTCTACTTTTACTTCACTTCTTGCGGGTAATTCTTTTGCCATTTTGTGCTCCTCTGGTATTCTTTTATGGTTTCCAAACTGAAGGTCTCGGTTTATTGACCTGTATTATATGAGATGCCTGAAGATTTGAAAGTATCCTTATCCTGGCTTCTCCTATATGTTCAGGCTTTATCATGTAATAACAGTATGTCTCAAGTAATGAGAACAGGTTTGCTGTTCTTCCTTCAATCTTAAAGTTATTTATACCTCTGGGAAGATATTCCTTCTCTATCATCTCATTTGATATAAATGTCGGGTAATCCATTATCTTGTACAGGAAGTTATATTCACCGTAATCACACTTCCATGTATCTACTATTTTTTCCTGTTTTTCAGGAGGAAGTTTACGGTTTTCATAAATTTTCTTTTCCATTTCACCGATATAACGATAATGTTCGCCTCGTCTCGGACATGCAGGTACGCATAATGTATTTACCAATACTTCAAGTCTTCCGGGATCTTTTAATCCTTCTATGAGTTCCCAGCGGTTATTCAGATTGTAATCAAGAACTACGTATTTATAGTCCTTGTCAAGTTCTGCATTCAATTCTTCAACATCCTTGATTTCTTTACAGGTGCTGCTGTTTACTTTATATGAAGGATAGGTTTCCCTGATATATTTCTCCAGTATGGGAGAAAATACCATTACTTCGTTCATACCGTTATCTGCAGCCTTCATGCAGAAATTACAATAAGGATCTTTTAAATCCTCTTCTGTAAGCACAGGATTGGTAAATGTATATCTTACCGGGATTCCTTCTGTATTTATGCATTTTATGACATTAGTGATGAATTCCGAATCACACTGGTCATGTATTATGAGCCTTCCTCCATTCCAAAGTGAAAACGGAAAGCATCCGAAGAATGAACCTATCTCTATGTTATCCTTGAAAAAATGAGGATACTGTTTCATAAGGCTGATCCAGTACATATTTAGGGGGTAGTTGTATCTGAGCCCCGGTAAATGAAATCTTTTCTTAAGTTTAGATTTTCTCATGTTACACCTCACTAGTTTCTTTATACATCTTCTTCCATATATTTCTTTTCTTCGGTGGTTGGCATACGGTTGTAATAGAAATCCTTGAATCCCGCAAAAAGATCTATCTCACGTTTATCGTCGTAGTCGTGAGCATAGATTCCTACGGTACATCCTACGAAACCTCCTGCCACTTCGGTAGAGAGATCTGATATGTCAACGTTACCTGCAACGAGAACAGGTCCCTGCTTTGTCATGATAAAGAAGAAGGCTTTAAGTCCTATTACTCTTATTATAAGCGTTGTGGCAATATTCCCCAGAGGACAGGTCTCATATTTTATCTCTTCGCCATCCCTGGTGAGCAATACGTATCCTACCCAGTTTGATACTTCGAATCTGATATTATACTTATGATTCTGGAATACTATAAGGCCTGCTGAAGCTCCGCGAAGAAGGTTTTCAGTGTTTATGGTACATCCTATCTCAAAGTTGTGACAGTCCTGACGTATAGCTATATATGAAACGTCTCCGAGACTCGTGATCAGACTCTTTGAACACTTAAGTTTTAATCCTCTGTTCTCTACCAGCTCATATGCGTCATCTGAAGGATTCCTCAATGTCAGCACTTCGGGACCGAATTCTTTGATCTTTGTAAAGTCATAATATTTATCGGTACCGGGCTCAGAAAGAGATGCGCTCTCGGGTTCCTTGTTATCAAGATTTACCCTCAACATCTCGGACAGTCTGCCAAGGCCGGGATTAACTACGGGCCAGTCATTCTCCCATGTTACAGCGGCCAGGAATGTCTCTCTTCCCATAGTGGTGTATCCGGCAGTAGGACGTACTGCCAGCATTACCATATACCAGTCTCCGTTCGGTGTACAGAACATATCTGCATGTCCTACATACTGAATGGGATATGATTTACCTAGATTCCTGTGGGTTATGATGGGATTGCAGAAGTTCTGTTCGTAAGGTCCAAATACTTCACGGCTTCTGGTAACAGATACAGCATGCTCCGGACCTGTTCCGCCTTCTGCATGAAGGATATAATAATATCCGTCCTTTTTATATAGATGGGGTCCTTCGGGCCAGTGAACACCACGCATAGCTCCGTTCCATACGTTATGTTTTTCGCCCACGAGCTTGAATTCTTTGATGTCAAGTTCCTGGATATAGATATACCAGTCTCCGTCATATTTGCAGCCATCGGGATTCGGATGTGTTCCTATATAGTAGCATTTTCCATCATCATCAAAGAAAAGGCTGGGATCTATTCCGTCTGCACCTTCCAAGTAGTGAGGTTCAGAATAAGGTCCTTCGGGCTTATCCGATGTAACTATAAAGTTCCCACCGAATGATACATTCGTACAGATAACATAATATGTTCCTTTGTTGTATCTGATGGTAGGTGCAAAAAGTCCACGTGACACTTCTGAATCTTTAAGTGGAAGCTGTGACTGTCTGGTGAGTACATTTCCTATCTGGTTCCAGTGTGCCAGATCCTTGCTGTGAAGGATGGGAAGTCCGGGAAAATATGTAAATGTTGAATTTACTATGTAATAATCATCTCCGACTGCTATAGCTGAAGGATCCGGAAAGAATCCCGGAAGTATCGGATTGTGTGCAAATGTTGACATATATTCCTCCTGATTTCATCTTTTCTTAGTTTTTGTCAAAGTCACCTCGAAAACGCCTTCAGCGTTTCCTCGTTATATAATTCTCAGTAAAATATAGAATAATGTATTTTTCTGTATTTTACTCAAAATAATATATACCAAGATAAATAAATAATTGATTTATGACTTCTTTTTCGAAAAAAAAGGGACGGTGCCCGGAAAACACCGTCCCTTAAAATCTAGTAATAAATTAACTAATAAGCTAAATTATTTTGAGTTTGCCTCATCGATACAAGCCTTCCACTTATCACGGCAAGCTTCAACGATAGCGGTAACGTCAGCGTTAGCGCCAATCTGCCATGTAAGATCAGGACCCATCTCGATACCAGCTACGAAGTCATGGAATGTAACGATACCATGCTCAGCCTCAGCCATCATAGGAATGGTCTCTTCGATAGCTCTCTCATCGAAGTTACCGTTAGCTGCGGTCTCAAGATATCCATTGTAATCTTCGTATCCAGGTGCAGGATTTGTCCATACGTTCCAAGCGAATGCAATCTTCCAAGCTCTGTCAGGATCGTAACATGCAGGAATTACATAAGCGTTGTTAGCCCAAGCTGATACATATGTAGAAGCCTTAGGTCCCTTAGGGAACATAACAAAGCCCATTTCGAAATCGGTGTTTTCGAAGAGGTTACCGGGAACTGCACAGTACTCCTGATCAACAAGGAATGCTACCTTACCGGTTCTCCACTCTTCCTGATAGTAATCCCAGTTAGCGCCCTCAGGATCATGCTGGTCATACTTTGTGAAGATGTCTACACACCAGTTAAGAGCTTCAAGAGTCTCAGCACTCTCAAGGTTGTAGAAGTACTTTCCGTCAGCATCCTTACCAATGTAAGAACCACCGTTAGAGAATACAGCTGCAGATGTCATAACACCCTCGTTAAGGGTCAGACCGTAGATATCATCTACGCCGTCTGCATCAAGGTCTCTCTGGCACTTGCCCATGATCTCATCGAACATATCCCATGTCCAGGTTCCGTTCTTCTGAGCTTCATAGATGTCGTTAGGATCGATACCAGCATCCTTAAGTACCTGCTTGTTGAAGTATACACCATCACGAGGCTCCGAGAAG
This sequence comes from Lachnospiraceae bacterium, assembly GCA_016282435.1. Classification (GTDB taxonomy): domain Bacteria; phylum Bacillota; class Clostridia; order Lachnospirales; family Lachnospiraceae; genus RUG11977. Next base: position 6,697 of record JAEEKN010000183.1, read on the forward strand.
CCGGGGAAGAATGCGTAAATGCTGCTTCCTGAGCAGTACTGCTTATGCAGCTGGTTTCTCTCGAACTTGTCTTCTGTGAAATCAAGACAGTCAAGTGTTGAAAGATCATACATAAGGCCTGATGCCATAGCATTTGCTGTAGTAGGATCTGTATGAAGAGTGAAGATGTAGTTGTTCTCATCTCCGCCTGAAGTAACGTAATCAACGAAGTCAGAGTTAGCTCCGCCCCAATCTGATATAGCGGCTTCTCTAAGTGTGAAGTTGTACTTCTCCTGAACTTCAGCACGATAGTTATTTCTAGCCTCTTCATAATCGTTCTTTGCTTCACCGGGATAATCTGCATCAAGTGCAGGTGACCACCAGTCACGAATGATGATGTTCATTCCGCCAAGGTCAACAGCGGGAGTGTCATCAACCTCAGGTGTAACCTCGGGAATAGCCTCGGGAGTAGTCTCGGGAGTAGCCTCGGGTGTGGTGTTGGTCTCGTCATCACCAGTCTTGTTGTCAGCGGGCTTTTCAGCTTCCTTTGTAGCTTCTGCAGTAGGTGTTGTCTTGTTGTCATCCTTCTTGTCATCTGTCTTTGAACAAGCGGTTCCGCCAACTACCATAGCTGTTGCCATGAATGCAGCAAAGATTCTCTGTAAGTTTCTCTTTTTCATTTTTTCCTCCTTCTCATAGGAACTAGCTAATAATTTTTATTATTGCTAATTTATCTAAACTGCTCGAAACGGGGGCTAGTACTACTTTCCGGGCACCCCCGAGTCCATACAGTTTACATACAATGATGAAATTATAACATACTTATTACAATAATGCAACTTTTTCTTTAAAAACTATACGTTTTTTTATAAAAATTTTACATTTTAATACCTGTACTTGATAAGCTTTCTACGAACTGACGCTGAGCTACAAGATAGATAAATATCAGAGGGAATACGATCATCAGAGTACCTGTTGAAAGTATCTGGTTTGAACGTGCAACCGATATAGTAGCCGAATCAGCTCCGCCGCCCTGGAGACGTGCGATATAAACACCAAGTCTGTCTACGATGGTTGAAAGTGATGTACTAACCAGACGGATCTGTGAAAGGAACATCTGTGAATAGAAACCATCTGTCCACTGCCATACGAATGCAAACAGGAAACATGATGTGATGATGGGCTTAGCCTGAGGAAGCATGATCCTTACGAATGTTCTAAGAGTACCACATCCGTCGATGTATGCTGCTTCTTCAAGGTCAATAGGAATATTTCTAAAGTACTGACGTACCATGTAGATATACAATCCGTTCTTTAGACCCATACAACCGGCACTTATGAGGTAATACGGTAACGCCGAACCACGCAGGTTGACCGTCTCTCCTGTTATCAGCTTGATGATCCCAAGTACATCAAAGAACTTGAAATGCAGGTAAAGTGATGAAGATATAGTCTGCGGAGGGATAACGATAACAAGCATAACCATCGCAAACCAGAACTTCTTTAACGGGAACTTAAATCTAGCAAATCCGTATCCTACCAGTGTACACATAGCGATCTGAAGGATTGCTATGGTAAATGATATGATAAGTGAATTTTTAAGTCCGTTGGTATAATCCATAATCTGAGGATCAGCACATAACTTATAGTTTTCAGTTGTGAAATGCTCAGGGATGTTTATAACTATCGGGTTATACAGATCCTGCTCTTCCATGAAGCTGACTGATATCTTCTGTAAGATAGGCTGAAGGATCAGGAAGCAAAGTCCGAACAACAGAATCGCACGTACTATGCTGACGCCTACTGCCATCAAACGCTTTTGAAGCAGGTAACCGTTCGACAGTCTGTTTCTCTCCCAGAAATTAACTTTGTTTTTTCCTTTAGTCATTATAATATACCACCTTTGATATGATTAGTGAAGTAATACCTACAAAGACGACAACCACTGCGAAGTAAACCCATGCCATAGCTGATGCGTAATCATAACGTAAGTTTGTGATCATGGTGAACTGTACTCTCTTGATAACCTGGTTATCAGATCTCATACAGAAATCAACTACGGTGTAAATCCAGTTTACAAGGAACAGTGAAGAGATCATAGGGAAGGTGATCTTCCAAAGGCTCTCCCACTTTGTACATCCGTCTATGCTGGCTGCTTCATACATACTTGATGATATGGTCTGAAGTCCTGAAAGGAAGATGATGATCTGCATACCGGATGATATAGCTACATCGTAAATATTATCGATAACTTCGAATACTTTGTCAAAGACGGCACCACCTATATCCATGGTTTTTAGGATTGATTCCACGGCGGCGGATACGCTTATGCCCTGAGTAGTAGTCTCAACTGTATCCTTCATGATTGACATATATGAGTTGTTATCTTCAAGTCCCAAGATAACACCTGATGAAAGAATAACAGGAAGGAAGAATACTGCTCTTACAAGGCCTCTGCCCTTAAAGTTTTGATTCAGGATTATAGCGATGAAGAATGAGAATACGATAATAGCTATTGTGTAGATTATCATTCTGACCATTTCTTCTGTCAGCAATCTGTTAAATTCCGAATCAACTTTAAATACATAATTATAGTTGTCTAATCCGTTGAATGTTCTGGTATAACCATCACCGGAAAGTTCAACTAGCTGGAAGCTCATCATCAATGAATCAATGAAGGGCTTAACCATAAATACCAGGAAACCGATTATGAACGGCGCTATAAATATATACCCTGATATAGCCTTTCTTTTTTCAAGACCTGCCAGTCTTTTTGGTTTCTTCATAACTGTTCTGTCTCCCTTTCTTTTTTATCTTACAACCTTATAATCTCTGGCAGCTATCGATACACCGCCTTCATTATATGCCGTATAATTAAAGTTTACATAAACCTTTGTACCATCTGCATATTCTGTAACTGATACGCCGTGTGCAAGATATTTATGGTTAGTCATCTTCTGGTTGAAGACATGTCCGAGTTCTTTGTTGTATCTGGAGTAGATATCAAACATGTTCTGCTTCCATGCTTCATAATCACATCCATAGAAGTGAGTATATAAGGTATCCTGAAGAGTGAATGCAGATTCCTTCATAACTGTGAAGCTAAGACCTGCACCGTATGCTGCTGAGTAAAGAACCTCTTCATTTGTGTCACCGCAGATATTCAGTGATTCACCAGTATAATCAACATAACCATGGATTGCTAACTCAAGGAAAGGAATATTGTAATCGATGATGGTGTAATTGCTTCCCGAAAGATCCATATCAACTACCATATCTACATAAGGAATTGCATACTCATTACCTGCTTCGACTACAGTGTACTTGCCTGCATCCTTATACTTCTTCAGAAGTTCCATATGAAGCTTGCGTACGTTCTCACGGCTGTGATAATCATCTTCATAGAAATCTGAAGGAATGTCCTTACCTATATCCTCAAATGCAACGCCTGCACCGTAATCATCTGCTGCTTCTCTCAGGTTGTCAGCATATTCCATTGTAAGACCTGTATGAAGCAGATAGAATGTCTCAGAACCTTCACGAAGTGCGTAAGTAACAGCACTGTACTTATGAAGTTCCATTCTCTCTTCACTTATGTTCTTTGCAGCATCTGTATAGGAGAAGAATCCGTCAAACAGGTTGCTGTCAAGAGCAAGTGTTGTGATTCCGTTAAGTGCCAGCTTGTATCCGAGACCCTGTAACTTGCTTGAGAGATCCTTAAGATCGCTCTTGCCGCCAAGTTTTGATACGGGCTTTGCTTTTGAAAGTACTGTCTGGTTTACACCACCGTTACACCATCCGGTGTATCTGATGTTTACATTCTTGAATCCCTTTTCGTTAAGTTCATCTGCTATCTCACCGGCTTCATCGAAGCTTGTAAGTTCCAGAGGACGTGATACGGGGATACCAACTATCTGTTCTGTCTTATCAACTGCACCGATGATCTCAACATTTACAGGTGTTGAAGTATCATCATGCATCTTGAAATATGATTCACCATAAGTATTCTTAAGGTAGGTCTCATATTCATGAGCCATATCTACATAGTTGTTTGAATCAACGAAGATATATCTCTGTTCAATCTTTTCATCCTGAGGAAGCTGTTCGATATACTTGAAGATATCTGAAGATGAAATCTGTCCAACATCGAACTGCTCTCTCTGATAGAGATCGTAAACTGCGTTTACATAGTTGAATGAGTTTGTCTTACCACTGATATCTGCCTGGATGGTAGCGTATGAAGCACCGTCTCCGGGGATACATATGAATGATGCATCTTCTTTAGCTATACCGAATACACCGAAGTTGGTGATAGGGTCATGTACTATAGAATCACGGATAAGACATAAATCCCAACCGTATACTCTGGATGAGTATGACTGAAGTGTGGTCTTCTGATTGTTGAAGTTGATGATTCCGCCGCCGCCTTCCGGAACAAACAGGAATCCGTTCTCGCTCTTTGATCCTGCACCGAAGAAAGGAAGTAATGTAATCTTGGTGATAGGATACTTTGAGGGGTTCTGAACTGAGCTGAAAGGTACCGATACTACCAGCTGATCTCCGTCAAGCTTGAAATCAAGGTCAAGATTGAATACAGGCTTGTCTGATGACTTCTGCTGAGTATCAAGCTCAAGGTCCTTCTGATATTTTTCCATATCGTAACCGATGGATTCGAAAGCTTTTAAGAGCTTGTTCATCGCTACGGGATTCAGGCCATCTCTAAGTGTATAAACAACTTCTGTTTCAGCGATAGGATATCTTTCCTTAACTGCATCGAATTTCTCGAGATCAGCTTTAGCAAGCTTATCCTTATCCCATTTTTTATAACGGTTCTTTACTTCCTTAACCGATGCCTTGTCACCTAAATCTTCGAGCTGTTTGATATACTCGTTAAATTCTGACTCAAGACATACGGGAGGGATCATGTATGTTTTCTCAACATTACCTACTGAGAAATGAATAAGTACTTCGTCATCAGACTTCTTGTCGATCTCATAAATCTGATTCAAAACACTCTTTGAATATGAATCGTAATCAAGCACCTTACCGGTCTGCTCAGATGCGGTGATATAGAATATCGACTGCAATCTGTTCTTTTCTTCTGTAAGTGCTATGGTCTCCTGCTCCATGTTCGGGTTTGAACTCCAAACCTTTCCGGTCTCTTTATGGAGTACCGTAAACTGTGTGGTCTCAGGATTCATTTCAAACTTCAAAAAGTTGTTCTCCAAGATGATCGGATCTGTGCTGCCATCATATGCGTATGTTGCGGGAATATCATTCTCCTCAACAGGTTTCTCATAGGTAGCCATCTTATACAGAACGAATGCAACAACAACAATGAATATTGTCGGAGCGATCATGTCCTTCAAGAACTGTTTTATTTTGTCATTTCTCTCTTTTTTTAATTCTTGACTAACCTTTCTCTTCATTGTAACTCCTATCCTTCACAAATATCATTCTTTTTATATTCGGAACAGCATTTCTTTTACCAGTGAAACGATGTAAGCTACACCTTGTGAAATCATACTGAAGAACAGTAACAAAATGAATATTTCTACAAGAATAGCAAACAATGAGAAAATCGTGAACATTATGTTCTTTCCTGCACGATACTCGTGAATCTGACCCATTGCACAAACAATGAGAATAGCACAATATACAAGAGTGATTGTTCCAACTGTTGTATAGAAGCCTGCTTCATCAACTGTTACGACATTACTGAACAGCATCAGGAATAATTGGACTATCGGATACGGCAACATTCCGTAACATGTTGCCATGTATACCTGACCGAGCCTTCCTTTACCATCTGAAAGAGTGGTAAGACCCCAGTTACCTACTACCCACAATGCCAACGGGAAGATAATCGCTGCTATGTACATAAGAACGTTTATCTGTTCCCAGTTGATATCATTGAAAATGAAGCTTGTGTACTTTAAGCTTATAATACGCATAAATACGGTTGCGAACAGAATGGTATGTGCTGCAGCCATCGTTCCGCGCTTTTCATGCGTAAGATCCCAGTAGCCATCTATAGGATGGGTAATACAATAGAAGCCGAACTTCAAGGAATCTTTGTACTTATTCAATTTTTTTCTTCGAATTGATCTCTTTGATGCCATGTTGTCTTATCTCCATCCATTATAATTGAAAAATGTCTGCTGTATCAATTTCGTGTTTAATACTCTTTAACTTACCGATTCCGAAAGGAATAAGTATCAGGAGAAGAATGATAATAACTATCAGAACGATATTATTTTCTACCCATTCTTTTCTGTATTGCTTGAAGGCTTTTGAATAGTTCTTTGCGTCATGCTTTAACTCGAAGTATTCCATAGCCTCGCTGTATCTCTTCTGACGAAGAAGTGAACGTCCGATACCTATATAAGCCAGATCGCAGTTACCATCATTTTCAAGAACTTTACGCCATGTAACTTCGGCATCATCATACATACCCTGATCAAACTGATCTATAGCCTGGAAGATGAGATTTCCGTGTTCAGTAGGCATAAATACTGTGATGGCACAGTCACTACCGTCAAGAACGATAAGGTTGTTTCCAAGATGGTCAAGAGCTACAACGTTCTTGAAATATCCATCCATGTTACCTGTACCGCCGAAGATGAATACGCATCTACCCTGATCGTCATATCCGAAGAGACGACCACGGGTCTTGTCAAGACAGATATAAATATCGTTGTCAAGACATGTGATATCACAGAATCTTGAAGGTCCGGAAATATTTCCGCCCGAGCCCATGTAAAGGTCACCATATATAGGATAGTTACCGTTACGTACAAGAATGTCGTTACCGAGAAGATTCAGTTTACGAACTACCTGAGCTGCCTCAGACTTGATATCTTCTTCGGTGGGCTTACCGGTTACAACATAGATGAAACCTTCTCTATCCATATAGAGGTTATCATACTCTGTAGGAACGAAGTTAAGCATCTTCTTTCTCTGCTCTTCAGATGCGAAGTGCTTCCAGAACCAATCCCAGAAGTTGTAAGTAGCGGGAGTAGCTCCGATGAATCCTGAGAATGTAGTATCTGCTTCATACTTTACAAGACCCTTGTTGATACCGTTTGCTACACAGTAAACACGGTCTGCGGTATCAATAGCAAGCTTTGAAGGTCTAAACTCAAGCTCCTTATCAAGTGATGTATCGTTGGGCTTTAAGAATTCACAGATATAATTGAGATCCTTATCAAGCTTTAAGATACGTCCGTTACCCTGATCAGCGATGTACATGCATCCCTCTTCTGAGATCTGAACATCTGTAGGGTTGTTGAAAGTATTTTTCTCAATACCGTTAAACTCTTCGATAACTTTAACAAGCTGTAACTTAGGACCTTCAACAAGCTTCATCTCTAAGATCCTGTTGTTACCTGAGTCACATACATAGATCATGTCTTTATAAACTGTAAGTCCTGAAGGGTTCCTCATGACTTTGTCAAGACCGACCTCTCCGTTCTCATCGAGAATCTCTGAAGATGTAACACACAGAGCCGGAGTGTATGAATCGGGTGAATCAGTGAACTCACCCCAGTAGTCATAGTTGTAAGTGTAGCTTGTCTCAGCTTTTGCATTAACTACACCCAGCGGTATACTTAAGGCGAACAGTAAGCATATCGCAAGAGCAGTAATTTTCAAACCAATCTTTTTCATCATATGCCTCCTGTATCAATCCTTCATACCAGAGCTTGCCATTGTTTCAAGAATCTGGCTCTCTGAGAAAATAAATATTGCGATAGGTACTATCATAAGTACTACAGTAACAGCAGCACCCTGACCGGTTCTGGCGATACCGCCGCCCTGGATCTGACCCATTGCGTAAGGAAGTGTCTTCTTCTGCTCTGAGAAGATGTACATACCACCGTTGTTATTCCAAAGACCCTGTACTGAGAAGATGATAAGTGTCATCCAT
>JAEEKN010000184.1 GCA_016282435.1 Lachnospiraceae bacterium
ACGAACAGGTCGTATTCTGCATATTCTGCAGCATCATATCCTGCATTTATATTAAACCTGAGCTCGCCGCTCATGTCTCCTACAGGACTGGTACCGGTATTTGTTCCGTCAAATGTTCCGATATTTGTGGCGTACTGTATGCCGCCGTCTTCATTGAACCTGATTCCTTTACCCTTAAGGAATGCATCTTTTTCTTCGAGTTCTATAGTTATTGAGTCTTTCTTTGAAACCAGCTTTATCCTGTTGATATTGGGGGCATAGGTAAAGCGTGCATTCTCGGGATTTGAGAATGTAGCATTATCAAACATGTAATAGCAGTTGTCTACCTTTATAAAGTCCACACCCCAGTCCACATAGGACTTTGCGTCCACAGCCTCATGCTGGTAGGTTCCTACAGCTGCACCTGCACAGAGATTTGTTCCTATGTCGTTATACATACCGAACTTCAGTCCCTTGGCATGGATATAGTCAGCCAGTGCCCTAAATCCTGAAGGGAACTTTTCAGGTTCGTTTATGAGTTTTCCGTCCTCTCTCTCCGGCTTATAGCATCCGTCATCGAGTACGCAGTATGAATATCCGAGCTTATCAAGACCCAGTTCCACTATCTTATCAGCCATAGCTTTTGTGAGAATCTCTGTATTTCCGCTTCCGAATGCATTCCAGCTGTTCCATCCCATGGCAGGGAGTCTGTTTTTCTTCTTATTGTAAAGTACTTTTCCGTTTGTGAATGCATCAAAACGGAATTCATCGTTTTTAAGGGGTGCAGGTATCATTTTGTTGTCCATATTCTCTTCTCCTCTGTAATTCTTTATTTGTAATTATATATATGTTATTATTCTTTTGGCACTTTAGTGTTTTCAAATGATTTCAAGCTTGTTGTCTGTGACGGTAAGTATAGCTTCTCCTCCTTCTCTGAATCTGCCGAACAGTATCTCATCCACAAAGAGGGGTTTTACTTCGTTACGGATAACCCTGTCTATCTCTCTGGCTCCGAATTCCTGACTAACTCCTTTTTCTTTTATGAATGTCTTTGCCTTTTCATCGACCTCGAGACTGATGTTCTTCTTAGCCAGCATTTTAGCCAGTTCATCCAGCTTTTTCTCTACCACGTTGTAAGCCATACTGTCGTCCATGCTCTTAAACACCACTATGCGGTTCAGCCTGTTCCTGAATTCCGGTTGGAAGGTCTTCTTCACTTCTTCCGATATAATGCTTTCGTTCAGGCTTTCCGAGCTGAAGCCTATGCTGGTTTTTCCGAGTCTGTTTGCTCCGGCATTCGATGTCATGATGACTATGACATTCCTGAAGTCTGCCTTTCTGCCCTGGTTGTCGGTAAGTGTAGCATAGTCCATGACCTGCAGAAGGACGTTATAGATATCGACATGTGCTTTTTCTATCTCATCCAGCAAAAGCACGGAAGAAGGATTCTTTCTGATAGCTTCCGTCAGCTGACCGCCTTCTTCGTATCCGACATATCCTGCAGGGGCTCCTATCAGTTTTGCCACAGCATGCTTTTCTTCGTATTCGCTCATATCGAATCTGACAAGTTTTACTCCGAGTTCGTCAGCAAGCGTACGGGCTACCTCTGTTTTTCCGACTCCCGTAGGTCCTACAAAGAGCAGGCTGGCGAGCGGCTTATTCTCTTCCAAGAGTCCCGCTTTTGAAAACTTGACTGCATTTACTACCTGGTCGATTGCTTCATCCTGTCCGAATATCTTTGACTTCATCCGGCCCTCTAAAGTCTTCAGACCTGCCAGATCATCCGTCTCCACGGTTTCTATCGGAACACGGCAGATTTTGGTAAGGACTAGGTTTATCACATCTTTATCGACTGTACGTTGCCATTTTTCTATACCTGCTCTGTCCGAGGCCTTTATGTCCGTTTTGGGAAGCAGATGCAGCTTCCTGTATGCTCCCGCTTCATCAATAAGGTCTATGGCCTTGTCGGGCAGGAAACGTTCATTTATGTGCTTTGCGCTCATTTCCACGGCATACTCGAGCACTCCGTCCGCATAAACCACTCCATGGAACTGTTCGTATTTATCCTTTAGTCCTTTCAGGATCCCCACAGTTTCTTCGATACTTGGTTCTTTTATTTCCACATTCTGGAATCTTCTGACCAGACTCTTGCTCTTTTCGAAATACTTTTTGTATTCCTCAAATGTAGTGGCTCCTATGAACCTGATATGTCCACCCGACAGATACGATTTCAGCATATTTGCGGCATCAAACGATCCTTCGCCCACTGCGCCGGCCCCCAGTATGTTATGGATCTCGTCGAGATATACTATGGGTTTCTCGGTCTTTTCTATCTCACCGATGACTTTTTTGAATCTCTTTTCAAAATCACCTCTGTACTGGGTTCCTGCGAGCATTCCCGCCATATCGAGAGCATATACTCTGCTGCCCTTTAGTACCTCGGGCACCCTGCCTTCATTTATCAGCTGAACCAGTCCGTATGTGATAGCTGTTTTTCCGACTCCGGGTTCTCCGATATGAAGAGGGTTGTTTTTATCCCTGCGGCAAAGTATCTGAATGGTTCTTTCTATCTCTTCCTCCCTGCCTATCAGGGGATTTGCATCCTCCAACGTATCGTTGAGACACGGTGCAAAATATTTCCAGTCAGAGGACCTTCGTGATTTTTTCCCGCTCCCACCTACTCTGTATACGGCGGGATCTTCATCATCCTCGTCTTCGTCGTCCTCATCGTCTTCATCTTCTTCATCGTCATCGTCGTCTTCGTCATCTTCATCGTCATAATCGTATTCTTCATCATCATATGACTCTCCGTAGATGCCGTCGGATGCCTCGTCATTCTCCTCAATGTCTATCATTAGACGTAAGAAATCCGTTTCATTCACTTTTTGTTTTTTTAAGAAGTAGACCGCATAGCTTTCCTGTAGATGAAATATGGCGCGTATAATGTGGCGGATCTCTATCTCTTCATTTCCGCTCGATAAAGCACTCTGTCCTGCATATGCTATTATCTGATTCGTGGACACCGAGAATGAAGGAAGTGCCATGCTTTTTTTCTCTATATATCTTTCAAAATATCCTTCAAGATCTTTCTTTAAGATGTCCGTTTTTCCGCCGCATGCCTCAAAAGTTCTGATGAACAGGTCGTTGTCACACAGAGCATAAAGGATAGTCTCCGGAGTGACATATTCATATTCTTTTTTGCGGGCATATTCTATCGCGTCGTTTATAACGGACATCAATTCCTGTGATATATCCATTATGCCTCCTCAACCCTCATTCTGAACGGGAATCCCTGAGCTTTGGCTCTGGACATGGCTTCATTTACTTTTGTGACAGCTATATCATACGGATACGCTCCCACTACGGCACTCCCGCTTTTATGGACCGTCATCATAAGCCTCTCCGCTTCAGCCGGGTCTTTCCTGAAAATCTCTATCAGTATTTCCACTACGAATTCCATGGTGGTAAAATCGTCGTTCAGCATCACGACATTATACTGATGCGGTTCTTTTATATCTATTTTCGAACGTTCTTTTACTTCGCCTTTTACCGACATTACAAGCTCCTTAATTCGTTATTCAAGACTAAATTCTGCTCTTAAGACCAGGCCGTCATAGTCTGAGAGATTCGATATGCATACCTTGTTGTCGCGGATACATACATCGATACCTTGTCGTTTAAAACAGTCAAATGTTATATTTTTTTCTTTAATTTTGGGAAGCTCAAATTCTACTGTACTTTCACCGTTCATGGCAAATGTATTTACCACTGCCATAAAGCCTGAGTTATCCACGGCAACCCTTACAACAGCCTGCCATCCCTTTAGCTCGTTGTAACTGTTCTGATAGGGTCCATAGCGGTAGTTACGTCCGTTTTTGATGATAGGCGCGCATTTTTTGTAATAAGCGATAGCTTCATCCACTATTTCAAACTGTCTGTCGGATATCGTGCTCATATCACCGGACAGGCACATTCTTCCAAGGAAGGTGTTGGACAGGGAATAATAAGTTCTTTTCTCATCGTCTTTTGCACGGAGCACCGCCCATATCTGGCTCTGTGCCGGAAGTATGGCTCTTGCGACATTTGCTGCCACGACAGGTATAGCCTGCCATTCATGTGCATCTGAGAATGAAGCCATGGACGTTACTGCCTGCATCGAAGGTTCCAGCCTGTGTCCGCCCGAAGAACAGTTCTCGATGACTATGTCCGGGATCTCCTCCCTTATTTTCTTAAAGAAGTTGCGTGATTCCACGAGACTCTGCCTCATCCCTTCTCCTAAGGACTCCGCACCGTCACATCCTATGCCGAGGTTGTCATTATAATCGACCTTTAAATATCCGAATCCGTTATCTTTTAAGTTCTTTATCACACGTTCCGAAAGATAATCTATGACCTCGGTTTTTCTCATATCGAGGAATCTTCTGAACATAGTCTGTATCGGGATGCCGTCGCGTTTTAAAAGCATATCCTCTTTTTTAAACATCTCGGAATCCTTGCCAACCACTTCCATCTCGTACCAGAGACCGGGGATCATACCGCATTCCCTGATCTTGTCGGCTGTCTTTTTGAGTCCGCCCGGGAATTTGTTCTTGTTTGTGATCCAGTCACCTATATCCGACCAGTCATTACCATCCTTCACATGCCATCCCGCATCTATCACGCAGTATTTTATTCCGTGTCCTTTTAAGCGTTCTGCTATATCTTCCATCTCTTTTTCGTCAGGATTGCCCCAGCTCGTACAGTACTCATTAAAAATCACGGGAAGTTCATGTTCCGATTCCGGAGCATTTACAAGGTTTATATTCTGTGCAGATGTCATACGCCAGCTTATCTCATCGATAACTGTCTGCATCCCGTCGTGTACGCTACCTGCGTGTCCCGATGCATTCTTACATACGGTAAGTACAGCAGGAGGCGTAACAAATGTCTCTCCGGGCTCCAGATCCTTCATCCAGTGTCCGAATTCCCTGTCTGCTATGCCGCCCGACAGAGAATTTTTCTCATCCCTGTTGTATACTTCCATCTGCCATGAAGAGTTTATGTAAAGTTGTGCTCCTATCGAATATCCGGGTTCGGCATTCTCTGTTCCGTTTTCGCTAGGGTACTCAGAATACCCTAAATCGGTTACCACCATCCAG
>JAEEKN010000185.1 GCA_016282435.1 Lachnospiraceae bacterium
AACTGGATCTCTTAGAGGATACGATGCATCTGCTGATGAATCGTATTGAAGTTCTGAAAAAAGAGCTTCGTGAACTCGGAGAATTGTAATTCTTCAACCAGAAAGTCACCTGCGCCGGTGGCTTTCTTTTGTATGTCACCGGCGATATCACCGGAAAACATCATATCTGAGAAAATGCGCCCCGGCGGCAAAAAACATTTGTTGTGCGGGCGCTGCGACCGCCTTGTCAGGCGGCTCCCTTTTTCCTCTCCCGATTAAAGGAAAGGTCTCATCTGCATTTCCTTTACGGCATTTTCAGCCGCTCTCTGAGCTTCTTTCTCTGTGAGTGTCTGCTCGATTATCACACGAAGCCTCTCAAACCGCTCTGCCGGTTCGTCATTTACTGCGTGACTTATATATGAAGTGTCGAGTACAATGCCCTCGAATGCTTTCGGATCTTTGTCTTCCTTGGCTCTCAGGATCTTAAGAAGATCTCTCTGTGTCATACCGAGTTTCAGAAGTCTGATTTTAAGTTCCAGTCCCATGATATGTTCACCTCCGACTGTGTTAACATTGACTTTATACCTCGTTTTATGGTATACTTTGATTAGGATTAACAACTAATTGTTGTTATGATTTTATTATAGTACGCAGTTGCGGACTTGTCAATATATTTTTGTGGTCTGCATGTGGATTTGTTCACATCTGCGGATTATAACCATAAAAAGAGGGTGGGAGTTATGACTGTTTCACAACGTATTTTTCAGATAATGAGCGAAAAAGGAATTACACAAAATGATTTATCAAAACGTGCTCAAATACCAAAATCCACAATATCAGCTTGGAAAACCAGAGGTTCAAGTCCTGACTCCACAAAGCTGAACTTGATTGCAGACTGCCTTGAGGTTTCTGTTGCAGATCTTCTCGACCCCGACACCTGTGACGTTGTCTCCTCCGGATCCAATAACAATATTCAGAACGGAAATAACAATAATATCGCTATTACCAACTGCGATTATGATATAAACGAAAAAAAGCTCATAGAAAAGTTCCGGGAACTCGACTATGAGGAGCAGATCAAGCTTATGGCGGAGGTTATTGACAGGGTGAAGGGGAAGGAAACGAAGTGAGCGTCCATTCGGGTGGATTGTGCGACGAATGGCGATGTGGTATAATTACGTGGAAAGGAGTTGATATTATGTTCGTAGTACTTGCAAAGCCTGTAGATCAGGCATTCGTGCTCAACCCTGAAAAAGCGGAAGAATTTCTCGCTCGTAAAGGGGATCCGAAAATCAAGGAAATGCATCTCAAAAGAGCTGAAAAATTTAGAAAAAATATGATAAGAGATGATAGATTTAAAAAATGATTTACGGTAAAGATATTAAAACAGAAACTATGCTGCTTTCTGAAGAACACAGCAATCTTATCAAAAACTTTAACTGTGGCAACGAGGTAATGAATGACTATCTCATAGAAAAAGCTGATCATGATCCACAGGCAACAACATTTATAATTGTCGATACCAAAAATAATTCTGTTATCAGCTATTATACTTTAAGCTGTTCCGGACTTGTGCTAACTCACGGACATGATAAGATCACTGTTTATCCTGCAGTCGAAATTAAAATGTTCGCTATCGATGAAAATTATCAGCATTTGCCTTATTCTGAAGATTCTGATGACGGAAATCTGAGTAACATGCTATTTTCTGATGTAATCGGGCATATATACTGCTTTACGGATGAACAGTGCGGAGCAGATAAAATACTTCTTCATTCTGTACCAAATGCACATAACTTCTATTTAAGAAACGGGTTCAGTGATTATGAAGAATTCATGAAACCATCTACAAGCTTGTTCACAGACGGATGTATTCCGATGTATATGGATCTGTAATACTTCTTAAAACAGGCAAAAAAAGAAGAGCACCGTCCCCTCGGTACTCTTCTTTTACTAATTTATTAAAAAGAGTATATAACTGAATAGCGTGCCGGTTCCGGGCTAACGGAAAACCGGCACTGTGAACGAGTATTGCTACCCGAACCTCTACAGGCTTAGTATAGCATACTCGTTCCTGACTTGTCAAGAAAGGAATGATGTTATGGCTAAGGCTAAAAAGCTTCCGTCAGGTTCCTGGAGAGTGCAGGTGTACGCCGGCAAGGATCAGAACGGAAAGAAGATCATGAAGTCCTTTACTGCGGACACGAAAAAAGAAGCGGAATTCCTTGCCGCTCAGTTCGCTGCTACGAATAAGGAGCCAGTAACGGAAATGACCGTCGGCAAGGCGATAGACAAGTATATCGAGAGCAAGAGTAATATCCTCTCTCCTTCCACTATCCGCTCATACAGGACAATGCGGAAAAACTATATGCAGAATCTGATGGATGTAAGAGTCAGAGACCTTACGAGAACAGCCATACAGGAAGCCGTCAACGCCGAGGCGGAAAAGTTATCGCCTAAGAGCATTCACAACGTATACGGCCTTCTGAGTGCGTCTCTGAATATCTATGCTCCTGACCTTAACACAAAGGTCACTCTGCCGAAAAAGCAGAAAAAAATAAGAGAAATGCCGGATCCGGAAGATATCATACGCATAATCAGAGGAACGTCCGTCGAACTGCCGTGTATGCTCGCTATCTGGCTGAGCATGAGAATGTCTGAAATCAGAGGTGTAAAACGTTCAGACGTTCAGAACGGAAAGATGTACATCCGGAACGCTATTGTTACCGTTGAGGGAAAGCACATTGAAAAGGAAGCAACCAAAACGTATGAATCCACACGAGTGGAAGACGTTCCGGAATACATTCAGCAGCTCATCGACAATCTTGATCCGGAACAGGAGCATCTTACAGAGCTTACAGGTCAGCAGATCTATAAAAGATTCGTTAAGCTTCAGAGGGACAACGGCATCGAACCAGTGATAACATTCCACGATCTGAGGCATCTGAACGCTTCTGTCATGGTCAGACTTCACATTCCTGACAAGTACGCTATGGAACGCGGAGGCTGGAGCACAACTTCTACTCTCAGAAATGTTTATCAGCACACTTTCAGTGATGAACGTGAAGCAGTCAATAAAAAGATCAATGAATATTTCGATGGTATCATTCACGCCGGTGAGTGATTTTTTCAGAACGTTTCGTGTGAAATTTCGTGTGAACTTTTTTCTTAAAATGCTGTTTTTTTAGGGTAATTTTTAGGAATTTATTAAATAATTTACGTTTAAAAAGCAAGAGAAAATCCCGTATTTACGT
>JAEEKN010000186.1 GCA_016282435.1 Lachnospiraceae bacterium
ATTTTAAGGTATATTTTTTCCATCGTGAGCCTGAAGGAGAGAATAAAAAAATCTCCTATGATGAAGCAGAATCCCTTTTTAGGAAAAGTGCAGCTGAGGCCGGCATTAAGGTAACGATGTTTACGGAAGAAAAGTTCTTTGAAACCGGTTATATTTTGGATGGCAATGAACTGAAATGTGAAATGTCGAATCCGGATACTTCCACATTTTATGAATCGGGTCTGAGTGATCCGAGAGTTAAGTGTATCACATTTTTGGATACCGAGTGTTATAATACTCTCACCGGAAACAGACTGGAATTAAGTAATGATGAAATGGCTTTGGGAAGCTTGGGTTCAGGTTCATGGAATCCTGCAAGTATTAAAATAGCCGATATGGAACTTACAAATAAGGAAACCATAGAAAATCCCCCGATAAGTTCTGAAGTTGCTTCGGTTGTGGAATGCTATTTAATGGTGGTAAATGAAGAAAATTTTGAAAAAATCTTCAAGGACCAGGAAGAAAAATATGGAAAGGGAATAGGAGATGAGGATTACAACGGTACAAGAAAGGCTGTTGATCAGGTAACGGATAAATTGGAAGGAAGCAGGAATTATGCTTCACAAATGACAATAAGGTTTGCTGCAAACGTCGAAGGACCTGAAGAAAATATAAGTGAGCTTTATAGGATATTTGTTGATAAAGTAAGTGCCATCACTGATGATGATTATTATACGAATGTAAACTGGAGCTCAGCTGTAGGCATGAGAGGGGATCTTTATGACATGAACGGAAGCCTTATGTTCTTAGGTATACTTCTGTCATTGGTCTGCCTGATATCAACAGCGATTATTATTTACTATAAGCAGATATCCGAAGGTTATGAGGACAGAAATAATTTCCAGATAATGCAGAAGGTCGGTCTGACAAAAGAAGAGATAAAGAAAACCATCGGAAATCAGATACTTACCGTATTCTTCCTACCTCTTATCATAGCAGGCATACATACGATGGTAGCATATCCAATGGTGAAAAATATTATGAAGCTGTTCGCAATGGCCAGCGAACAGATGCTGCTTGGCTGTATAGGCATAGTATTTGCCATATTCGCACTTGTGTATATTGTAATATACAGTATCACGGCAAAGACATATTATAAGATTGTCAAGTAAAGCGGATGTTATACCTGAGAATCAAGTAAATAAGAACAAATAATAGTGGAAATAATGAAAGACGTGTGGTAAAATTAAATGCACCACACGTTTTTGTTTTGAAGGAATTATATTTGTGTGGATCCCGGTAGTTTTTTGTCTTAAGAGCACATGCCGGAACTGTAGAAAGAATATAGGGAATAAGATGAATATTTTAAATGTTGAAAACGTCTCAAAAACATATATGGCCAAAACCGTACTTAATGAGGTTTCTGTCGGCATAAGCGATACCGATAAAATCGGAGTGGTCGGGATAAACGGAACAGGTAAATCCACACTTCTTGCGATTGTAGCAGGAACGATAGAACCTGACAGTGGGCAGGTAGTAATGAATAACAACCTGCGTATATCATATCTTCCGCAGAATCCTGTGTTTGATCCGGGAAAGTCATTATTGGAGAATATCACGGAGAAGATATATGCGGGTGGAGATCACTGGGATAAGATGGGTGAGATCAAAGCGAATCTTGCCAAGTTTGGTATAGACGATCCTGAATGTAGTCCTGAGATACTTTCGGGAGGACAGAAAAAGAGAGCGGCACTGGTAGCGGCATTGATGACCCCGTCTGATCTTCTCATACTTGATGAGCCGACCAACCACCTTGATTCGGAGATGATAGAGTGGCTGGAGGATTTCTTAAAACGATTCAAGGGTGCTCTTCTTATGATAACCCATGACAGATACTTTCTTGATGAAGTAACGAATCAGATTATAGAGGTCGATAAAGGGCATACTTACCGGTATGAAGCCAATTATTCCGGTTTCCTGGAACTGAAAGAACAGCGTCTGGAATATGAACAGGCGGCGGAAAGAAAGGCAGCTGCTTTATATAGAAAGGACCTTGCATGGATGTTGCGCGGGGCAAGAGCACGGTCTACGAAGCAGAAGGCTCATATTCAGAGGTTTGAGGCCCTGAGGGACAGACAACTGCCTGAAGAGGAGCGTTTTGTAACGCTTAGTTCGATTCCGACCAGAATGGGAAACAAGACTATCATACTTGAAAATATTTCAAAAGGTTATGACGGATGCATTTTGTTTAGGGATTTTTCATATACCTTTGGAAAGCTTGACAGGATAGGAATCATAGGAAAGAATGGATGTGGGAAGTCTACTCTTCTGAAATGTATTATTGGGAATGTGGAACCGGATGCCGGAACAGTGGAAACGGGTCAGACTATAAAAATCGGATATTTCGGGCAGGAGAACGAAGCACTTGATGAAAAGAAACATGTGCTTGATTATATCAAGGATGTAGCGGAGTTTATAAGAACTCCGGATGGTCTGATCTCAGCAACCATGATGTGTGAGAGGTTTTTGTTTACGCCTGATATGCAGTATGCGCCGATAGCAAAGCTTTCGGGAGGTGAAAAGAGACGCCTTTATCTGTTAAGAGTCCTGATGGAAGCACCTAATGTGATCATACTTGATGAGCCTACAAATGATCTCGATATACAAACACTCAGAATCCTGGAGGATTATCTGGACAGCTTCCCGGGGATCATCATCACGGTTAGCCATGACAGGTATTTTTTGGACAGAGTAGTAACCAGAATTTTTTCATTTGAAGGAAACGGAACCATTCTGCAAAGTGAAGGCGGATATTCGGATTATATTTTCCGGAAGAAAAAAGATAGCCCAGATGCAGTTAAGGGTGTATCTGATAAAGTACCCGGAGGTTCTAAAAAGCCGGGTTCTTCAGATGATCCGTCTGAAAACGCATCGAAAAACAGGAACCGTACAGTGCGTGAAAAGACGAAGCTTTCTTTCTCAGAGCAAAAGGAGTACGATAATATAGAATCGGAGATAGAAGAACTCGAAAATCGGTGTAAGAAACTGGA
>JAEEKN010000187.1 GCA_016282435.1 Lachnospiraceae bacterium
ATGCTGTAGCCAAGAGATCGCTCATTACATCTCCGTCGTAGTTCTTGCATGCCCAGATGAATCCGCCATCTGACTTTATAACACGCGCTACCACATCATCTATCAGTGTATAGAAATATGTGATTCCTGCAGCTTCAAACTTTTCCTTGTATTCCTTTTCATAGAGATCTGCAAAGATATCTTTGAAATTATGATCGTATTTCTTTGAAATGGTATCCTTCGAAGCAAACCAGAGATCCTGCTTTGTATCAAGAGCGAAATTAAAGCAGCTTCTGGCAAATCCTTCGATGGATGCATCGAGGTTATGAACGCCCTGAATGATTCCGGGAGCCTTGAAATCATGGATCAGTTCCCTGGTCTCGTTACCGTCTTTATCGGTAAATACGAGTTCAGCCTTGCCGGGCTTATCTATCTTCATTTCGGTAGCCTTATAAATATCACCGTATGCATGACGGGCTATAGTGATAGGCTTCTTCCAGTGAGGAACATAAGGATCGATACCCTTTACTATTATGGGAGCTCTGAAAACGGTTCCGTCAAGAATGGCACGGATAGTTCCGTTAGGGCTCTTCCATATCTGCTTTAAGTTATATTCTGTCATTCTGGCAGCATTGGGAGTAATGGTAGCACATTTTACGCCTACGCCATACTTCTTTATAGCATTTGCCGAATCAATAGTCACCTGATCGTCGGTCTCATCCCTGTACTTAAGTCCCAGGTCGTAATACTCGGTGTTCAGCTCGATAAAGGGGCACAGGAGTTCATCCTTTATCATTTTCCAGATGACTCTGGTCATCTCGTCTCCGTCCATCTCCACAAGTGGAGTCGTCATTTTGATCTTGTCCATTTCGGTTCCTCCAAAATAATTTATTTACACTTCATCGGCTGTTTTCAGCCACCTTTCATTTAAGGAAAGGTTCAACGTATAATTTCATTATCACCATATGGGCCGCAGAGCCCTTATAAACGACTCGCGTCCCGTAAACTTCAGATATCTGTCCCTTCTCTTATTCCATCCGTCCAGAATATTGAGATAGATATCTCCGTTCATATATTTTCTGATCCCGACCACCAGTATCCAGTGCCACTTTGTGATTCCCGCATTTACCAGCAGAGCCACAGGAGTTTTATCTCTTACTGCGGCTTCTATCTCGCAGAGTCTCGAGATTGGCATGAGTCTCACTCTAGATCCTTTAGACTTAAAAAACCTGTTGAATTTCGGCTTAAAAAATACTATCGGACCATTGCCTATAAACTTATGGATATCGTTAAATATCTGCCTGAAATCATTCCCGAAGCGGTGTCTTCTCACATCGCCCTTCCCATGCTGACGCAGAAGCTGCATTATATTCATGCAGCATATGGCGGCACAGTGATTATCGGCTATATCGAAATAATCCCCCGTAACTGCTATACGCTCTAATGCTACGGGGATACTTATCTCGGTATACCCCATTTTCGGAAGTGACTCCGAATATATAAAATCATACGGTCGGTTTTTTATTCTTATTTTTATCATTTTGTCTTATAGAAATTAATAAGGCAGCCGTCAAGTATTATCTGTCTCTCATCATCGCTCAGAGAACCGAGAGTAAATACTACTTCCTTTGCATCTGCAAATGTACCGTCTGCATTGGCGCTCAATACATATGCCTTTATCTCATCAATCTTCTCTGTCAGAGCTTTTCTTACATCCGGAACGAATACATAGTCGCCCTTATGGATTTCCTGTCCGTTGTAAAGGAAAGGAAGCATACCCCAGTTAATGAGGTTCGAACGATAACGCTTTGTAGCATACTCACCGGCGATATTTGCCCACGCTCCGAGTACCTTCTGACAGGATGCTGCCTGCTCACGTGCAGAACCGTCACCTGGCTTTGTACAGAAGATGGTGCTTCCAAGACATATATCCTTTTCTTCTACGCTGAAGTTTCCCGATACTTTCTTGAGTACTGTGTCATATTCAGCCTTAAGCTCAGCTGCATCCTTTGCAAAACCGTACTGGTCTATCTCAGAGTCGGGAGTATTAAGTCCTGCGGCTTTTGCCATTCTGATCTGACGGTCTTTTTCTACCGCACGTACCTTCTTCGACTCTCCTACGTATTCAGGGTCCCTACGTGATAATGCAAATTCTGCAAGACCCAGAGGATTCGATCTGTATGAAGAAGTCTCACCGGAAGGGATCAGCTCATCAGTCGTAGTTACGGGATCGTGGATCTCGCTTACACACTTGATCAACAGATTGTCTGCTAAAGCATTCATTCTGGGCCAGTCCTTGATGTTGGGACCGAAATGTATTTCAGATGATGTATCAGCTTTTCCTACACAGTCCAGAACACGTCTGTCATATATGGTCTTATCAAAGAAATACTTATACTTGTTGATCTCGATACCTTCAAGTTCATCAGCACCGGTCAGGAAGCCCTTGTTTGCAGCGGTAGCGGCGATAGATCTCGCATCCATAAGGGCAACAGATGATATCTGGCCGTTCTGGATCTTCGAACCTTCACGGTTCGGGAAGTTACGTGTGCTGTGTCTGATACTGAACGCATTGTTTGCGGGTGTATCTCCTGCACCGAAGCAGGGACCGCAGAATGCTGTCTTGATGACTGCACCGGCCTCGATGAGGTTTGCTGCGGCACCGTTCTTTACGAGTTCCATGTATACAGGCATAGATGCAGGATATACGCTGAGTGAGAACTTGCCGTTTCCGATATCGGCACCCTTAAGTATATCAGCTGCTTCACAGATGTTTTCAAATCCGCCGCCGGCACAGCCTGCGATGATGCCCTGTTCTACATAGAGCTTGCCATCTATAATCTTGTCCATCAGTGAGTATTCGCACTTGTCACCGAAGCTTACCTTTGCTCTTTCTTCACACTCATGGAGATAGTCCTTAAGGTTTGCCTTTACATCAGCTATAGCGTAAGCCTTTGAAGGATGGAAAGGCATAGCTATCATGGGCTTTATCTGTGAGAGATCGATTACTACAGCTCCGTCATAGCATGCAGCTCCGTTTACGGACAGAGGCTTATATGCATTCTTTCTTCCATGTATTTCGAGCCACTCTTCTACATCAGAATCTGTCTCCCAGATAGATGACAGACATGTGGTCTCAGTAGTCATAACATCAATACCGATACGGAAATCAACACTTAAATTTTTGATTCCGGGGCCTACGAATTCGAGCACCTTGTTCTTTACAAAGCCTGAGTCAAATGTAGCACCTACCAGAGCCAGAGCCACATCATGAGGTCCTACGCCGAAATTGGGCTTGCCGGTAAGATATATACAGATAACTTCAGGTCTGTTTACGTCATATGTACGTCCGAGTAACTGCTTTGCCAGTTCTCCGCCGCCTTCACCCACGGCCATGGTACCGAGTGCACCGTACCTCGTATGTGAGTCAGAGCCAAGTATCATATCTCCGCAGCCTGCAAGCATTTCACGCGCAAACTGATGAATAACTGCCTGATGAGGGGGTACATATACTCCGCCGTACTTCTTTGCAGCGGTCAGACCAAACATGTGGTCATCCTCGTTAATAGTACCGCCTACCGCACACAGTGAGTTGTGGCAGTTTGTGAGAACATAGGGAATTGGGAATTTCTCAAGTCCGCTGGCCCTGGCAGTCTGTATGATACCTACATATGTGATATCATGTGAAGTGATCTTGTCAAACTTTATCTTCAGTTTTTCAGGATTGCCCGACACATTATGTTTGCTCATTATAGAATAAGCTATGGTGTTGTCGCGAAGTGTAGCATCATTTGCATTTACACCTTTACTTTGAAGCTTTGCAATACCTGCCTCATCAGCTTCGATCAATTCTCCGTCCACGTAAAATACTTTACTCTTGATTAAGTCCATTGTGTTGTTTTCCTTCCGATTTCATTTTTTTAATAGTCCTTATGATGCTTCATGTACCATCTGATATACAGGAATGTATAGGGCTCACCCTTATCTGCCAGCATCTTTAGCAGCTTCTCCAGGAAATCACTGGTCTCCTGGTGAATGGTTCTGCGCGATCTGCCCTTATCAAAATAGTCATAAGGACACTTGTTGGTGTACTGCTGTTTCAGGTATACCTTGCTGGCTGCCACTCTGTCACAGAACATCTCTATAACATACTTAAGCGGCATCTTTACGGGCAACGCCTTGTTTGCCTCGATATTATAATCATTCCAGTATTCAAAATGATGCTTGTTTCTGCCCTTATGGTGCATCCATGCGTATGAGAATCCGTGATCTTCACGTTCTCCTTCATTCGGGCTCTTGTCTCCCCTGTAGAACTTTACTCCATAGAAAAATTCTGTAGGTGAGAATTTTGATAAGTCATGAGTAAGACCCTGAAGCGGTATGCCTGCCTTTACGCAATGCTTAAATACCAGCTTCTTGTGATTCATAACGGTTCTGAAATGAGCCGTAAATTTATTGGTCTTCTTATGTTTCTTATGCACGTATTTGATATCAGAATCGGTCTCCACATCAAATCCAAGCTTTCTCTTAATGGAATTCTTCATCTTTTTGCCGAGGGTTTTTCGGATTCTGTATCCCTGGAAACTGATGGTCTCTCCTGCCTTTTTTGCATTCTCATATACAAAAGGACCTGTCTTTTTTACCGAATTCCCGATATTTTTTGCAGTTTCCTTTGCTTTCGGACCAAAGTTCTGAACTGTCTCTTTCGCTTTGGGACCGATATTCTGTAATGTTTCTTTTGCCTTTGGTGCCAGATCCGTCACAGTCTCTTTTACCTTATGACCAACATTATGTACGGTTTCCACAGTCTTAGGTGCAATGCTTGTCGCAGTATCGGCCACCTTGTTTCCGACATTTGAAGCGGCATCCTTTACTTTGGGAAGTACATTGGTCTTAAACTGTTCTATCTTATCCTTCATCGTACCGACCACAACGCCTTCGATACGTTCTATCTCTGTCTTATCGGATTCATCAGCATCAGATGCCTTATCTTCTTTTGATCCATCGTTGTCATCAGATATACCCGAATCAGCTCCGAATGTCCCGGAATTGTCAGCATTTTCGGTACCTGCAGGTTCTCCGGAACCGTTTTTAGTATCAGAATTAATTTCAGACCGGTTATTTTCTGTGTTTTCTTCGTTCTCAGATGTGAGATTACTCTCTTTTATATCTTCCGAAGTCGTATTTTGACCTTTATTAACATTTTCAGTACTCTCGGCTTCAGAGCTCTCGGCTTCTGCGCTCTTCTTTGAGTTCTTTTTTGAATTACGCTTGTTGTTCTTCTTTGGCTTTTTCTTGTTTCCCTTACCGGTATCCGTTGACTCGTCGATAGCAGAAGTATTCACAACTTCTTCGACTACCTCACCCTCAACTTTTTCATTTTCATTTACTTCGTTGTTTTCTGCCATATCATCACCCGACCCTCGTTGGTGAGAATCATCGTCATCGGAATCTAAATCTGTGATATCCTTATATTCACCGTCGACGATATCTCTCTCATCAATATTTTTGGTACTGTTTTTTATCTTGTTAAAAGTATCGGTAGCAAAATCAGATACTTTTTCACCGGCATACTTCATCTTTGAACCTGCTTTGCGTGCAGTTTCCTTTACCTTCGGCTCCAGATCGTTTCTGATATCATTTGCCTTCTGCTTTATATCATCTAAGTTCATGGATTTTCTCCTTTCAAGGGATCATATCAATTACAGGAATAACTCTTCAGCGCCCCTAACCACATGTTCAGCCAGCAAAGTACTGGTTACGGAACCTACGCCGCCAGGAACTGTGGTAATCCTTTCTACCAGAGGCTCTACACTGTCAAAATCAATATCTCCGCAGATACCCTGACCGTCTTCTCTCATGTTGATGCCGACATCTATGCAAAAACACTCTTTCTTCGCATTTTTAAGCATATCTCCCTTTAAGAGAGCTCTCGAACCTGCTGCGGTCACAACTATATCGGCATTCGATATTCTGTCTGTTATATCGGCTGTCTTCGTATGACAACAGGTAACTGTAGCATTCCTTGATATGAGCATCGATACCAGCGGTCTTCCGACTACAGTACTTCTTCCTATAACTACTACATTTTTATATGCGAGGTCGATGTTCTCATAGTCCAGGAACTTTAAAACTGCTTCAGCCGTACAGGGATAGAAGCAATCCTTGCTTCCCATGGCGGTAGATGCCTGATTGTAATATCCCATACAGTCTATGTCCTTTGAAGGATTGATGGTACGGGCTGCAAACTCAACGCTCAAAGGCTTCGGAAGGGGTCTGAATACCAGTATACCCGTAACAGTCGTATCTTCGTTTATCCGGGTAAAGGTCTTATCGAACTCATCCTGTGAACATCCCGCATCGAGAACTGTTTTCTCATGAGCTATACCCAGACCGTCAAATACCTTTATAATGCCGCGTTCATACGATGCATTAGCAGGATCGTCACCCACGCTCAGTATAGCGAGTTTGGCGTCTTTATTCTCAGCACGCAGCTTCGCAAGTCTCAAAGCAATATCCTCTTTGATCTTTGCAGCAACATCCGCTCCTTTAACTATTTTGGCCATTATATTCTCCTCTTTTTTGCATTTTTATGCATGAATTTTGAAGCAGTTAACTACTTAAGCTCAACAAAAAAATGCCATAATAAAACACATTCTGTGTTATTATAGCATAATTTTGAAATTTATTCAACTTTTTTTTCGACACCGCTCATGTCCCGCTCTCGTATAGGATCAATCAAGCTTACTTTTTATGTATTCCAGGAGATTCTCCCTCGTAGTTGTTTTTAAGATATACCCGTTCGGCTTCAGTCCCATGACCCTAGCCACATGCTCTTTTGTGCCAACTCCTGTCAGGAATACGACAGGAATATCCTGAGTCTGGGGAACCTGTCTCAATCTCTCCAGGACCATAGGTCCGTCCACTTCCGGCATCTCATAGTCTAGCAGAACCAGATCCACAGGTTTCTTCATAAGGAACCTGATTCCCTGCAATCCGTCCGTTACGATATCCGTCTTATACAGATCCTTTATCCATTCCTTTACCATTCCGGCATAGGAAGAATCATCATCGATTATCAGGATTCTTTTCAAGACTCCGACAAGACCCGAACCCGATATTGCCTTATCCACAGCCATTCCGAGTTCATTATTGTCTATAGGACGGTCCATCCAGCCAAAATCATTTATCAAAGGAAGCGTGCGCATCAGGTCGGGATGATATTTCTTTTCTCCGAGGATTATCATTTTCTGATTATATTTCTTTATGGTTTTACAGATTTCCTCCAAAATCTTCACCTTACCAAAGTCATCCGTTATATCCGCGGGAAGGTACAAAAGGAACAGATCTGTATCCGCTACCGCTTCTTCTATTTTTGCGAAGTCCTCCGTGAGAATTTCCACATTATATCCGAGTTCAACCAGCTTTCGTTCTATACCCTTCACTACGACGCTAAATTGATATAACAGAATAACAATCTTTTTTGTTTCGTTCATATATAAATATCCTCCAAAATATTAATCCCTTCCATTTTTGACGGCTTTTACAGCATCTCTCTGTATATCCGGGTCATATGACAACATAGGCGGAATATCCTTATTCTTTATTCTACGGTCTAATTCCTTGTAAGTTTAACAATAAGCGGCGTCAATGTCAACATCCCAATTAGATTTGGTATCATCAGCAGGCCGTAAAAAGTATCAATTCATTGTAAAATCTGCAGAATACCGTCATAGTCGTATTTTCTGGCTTTTTCACAAACGGCATCATATTTTGCTCTTTCCTCTTCAGGTATGATATACTCTTCAAGTTCTTTTAGAATTCCTACTATGGCATCACTGTCCATATCATCGGCAGCGGCCTTTAGTTCCTCGTATACACTGTTCATCAGGAATTCATCCGCTACCGGTTTTTCTTCGTCCGGTTCATCCTGCTTTTGTATAGGTTCAAAATCTAGTTTTTTAAGTTCTTCACCCAGCATGTCATACTCTCGGATAAACGCATCATGGTGGTCGTTAATAAACGCGGTATCCTTTCTTTCACCGGCCTTTTCAAGTTCGAATGCCATTTCTGAAATCTGCATGGCTCCTATAAGTTTGCAGGAGCTCTTCATGGCATGAACCTTGACAGTATAATTCTTCCAGTCCTCCTCATTATAAAAATTTTGGAGTTCCTCTGATTTTTCCTTTGCCGAGTCACGGAAAATCTTAATTACTGACTTAAAGGCTTCCTCAGATCCACTGTTCCTTATAGCAGTTTCTCCGTCGATATAGTTTATTCCATGATACCATTTTTCAGTATCTTCTGTAGTGTCATCCGAACCACTGTCAGAAGTTAAAAGTGCAGTGCTTGTATCATGTGCTTCGGCTGATTTTTCATCTTCAACATAAACCGTCGGTTCATCTTCACTCTTTTCATCATCAATAAACGAACCGATATTGTAGGATTTATTTGACTTAACAAAATACAGTATTCCGAACGTTCCGGGACCGCAGTTTGAGGATATGGATGCGGATGCCTGCATAAATACAACATGTTCAAAATATGTGATTTTGCTTATTTCATCTTTGATCCTTTCAAGCATCTCCGTTGAAACGTCAACATAGGTGATAAACACAACATCCGAATCGGGAATAATATCTACAGGGAAAGCGCTATGTATATATTTTTTGTAAGCTCTTTCCGTACTTCCCATCCAGATATGACCTATTCCGGTTTTATCCTGCATAACCTTTAGGCTGGTATGGAGACTCAGGGCTTTCGCAATCCTGTGAACACGCTGACTTACAAACCTTCTTCTTACCATATATTCGGTAGTATCTACTATAAATCCGCAACGCAGTCTGGCCTTCATTTCTTCAAGTTCCGATACTATATCTTCGACAGGGATATTCTGCTGTGCCAGCTTATAAGCTATGAGAACCAGCAGACCCGTAGATGAAGAAATACAACCTGAGTTTATGACTGTTACATTATCAAAAGACTTTGCAGCTTCTAAAGCTATACTGTAATCCTCACTCATCTTACTGGTAATTGAGATATGGATCAAATGATGAGCCTTCCTCAAAGAATGCGCAAAGAACTCAGTATATGCACTTATACTGGGAGGCGCTGAAACAGCGTTTTTCCCGCGTGCTATATACCGGATCAGCTCGTTTGCATCCATCTGGGTTCCATCCTTAAAGCACCCTTCTTCAGTAG
This sequence comes from Lachnospiraceae bacterium, assembly GCA_016282435.1. Lineage (GTDB taxonomy): Bacteria > Bacillota > Clostridia > Lachnospirales > Lachnospiraceae > RUG11977. The sequence continues at coordinate 9,181 of JAEEKN010000187.1, forward strand.
TAATGGTATACGGAATAATAGGTATATTGAGCTTCTTCACTATCTTGTCAGGAATATCCGACATACTGGTCGATGTAATTATAACAGGTATTTTTCTGGTGTAGCCCGCGGTAGTATTTATATCTTCACGCATGCGCATCATTCTTCCGGCTACTATCAGCTTATCCTTCGCGATATGCTTCATAAGGATATCCTCGAGAGCCTCGCCTGATACAGGTTTTACCAGATACCCGTCAAATCCTGAACTGCTGTACAGATTTCTGTTATCACTTCCTGCATTTGCGGTCAGAACTATAACAGGCACACCTCTGTTAAGTCCGCCGGTCTGATTACGTATACGCTCCAGACACTCTATTCCGTCCATCACCGGCATCAAATGATCCATAAATATCACATCATACCGCTTTTCTATAGTACGTTCCAAAGCTTCTTTTCCGCTTAATGCTACATCTATAGTCATCTGCGTGTCCAGAAGAAGCTTACGCTCAACCTCCAGATTCATCTCATTATCATCGACGATAAGTATTCTCGCGTCCGGAGCTTTGAAGCTGCTCTCATACTTTTCACGCTTTGCCATCTCCTTGTTATGGATATTCAGCTCGCCTATCTGAGTTCCATCCATTATCGTCTGCTTCAGGGTAACGTTAAATGTGGTTCCTTCTCCGTAAACACTATTCACAGTCACGGTTCCGCCCATGAGCTCGGTAAGCTGCTTGACAATGCTCAGACCCAGACCTGTTCCTTCTATGTTACGGTTCTTTTCTTCATCCACACGCTTAAAAGCTGTAAACAATAAGGGGATGACTTCTTTCTTGATACCCATACCGGTATCGGATACGGAAATACTTAAAACAGCTGTCTTTTCATCAGCCTGCTCACTTTCAATATGCAGACCGATTGTTCCCTCAGAGGTATATTTTACCGCATTGTTCAGCAGATTTATAATAATCTGCTTGATTCTTACTTCATCACCGTACAGGCTCGACGGAACTTTCGGGTCAATGCTAACTTCAAACTTAAGTCCCTTGTCATGAGCTTTTATCCATATCATGTTTACAATCTCTGAGATCATGTCGCCGACACGATAATCCACAGAAACTATATCCATGCTGCCTGCTTCCATTTTCGAGAAATCCAGAATGTCGTTGATAAGTGAAAGCAGCATCTTGCCCGAACCCTGAATACCTGTAGCATCCTTCACTATCTCGTCTGAAGCGCTTTCATCCCTTAATATCAGCTCATTAAGTCCCAGTATGGAGTTTATAGGCGTACGAATCTCATGGCTCATACTCGAGAAGAAACGGTTTTGAGCGGTAGTCAGTTCTTCCGCTCTTTCAGCCTCTTTTTTGGCTCTCTTATTCTCATCCATAAAAAGCATGTTCTGTGACAGAGTCATAACACAGCCCACTATACCCACAAGTAGAATGGAGACAAAAATGTCAGCGATGACCATGTCATCCGAATGATCCCAGATCAGATCAGGAAAATGATACTGACACAGAAAACATAGAGAAGACACGATAACCAGAGACACGAGCATTACCTTTCGCCATGCTCCTGTTAATGCCAGACCTACATACAGGAAACCGAAGACGAACCATACGAATCCGCCTCCTTTTATCCCGCCGCCGAAGAAGAACAGCGCCGGGAGTATCGCAAATACCAGACTGGTAACAATCAGCCTGATGGCAAATTTCATCTTGTCCAGATACAGACATGTAAAAGTGATTATGGGTACCAGAATGACGACTGCCGTCAAGACGATAATCTCAGCTATATTTTCTCCCAGGATAATATCCCCTATCAGACCCATCGGTACTGTAAGTTCAGATATAATGGTCAGTATCAGGAACACTCTCTCTGAGAAATCCCTTTCGGGATCCATGATCGCTGACTTCACATATTTAAAAAATCCTGAACTCTTCATGCCTCTTCACCTCCCTTATCTATCAGTGAATCGGGAAGTATCTGAACCATCACTCTTTCAAATTCAGACATATTTATCGGCTTTGCTATAAATCCGTCAAATCCCTCTTTTATAAACATTTCACGGGCACCGGATACAGCATTCGCAGTGAGAGCCACCACAAGTATATTTTTATACGTTTCCTGTGCCATCTTTTTGATGATCTTCATGGCTTCAACGCCATCCATTTCGGGCATCATATGGTCCATGAATACGATATCGTAATCTTCGTTACTGAACTTGTTTATAGCCTCTCTTCCGCTGCCGGCAGTGTCGATCTCGATATCATAATCTGAGAACAGACTTGTTGCCACCACCAGATTCATCGGCTCATCATCTACTATCAGAGCCTTAACTCCTTTGAACTTTGGTCTTGATACCGACTCGGAAAATTCAATATTCTTTACGTTTTTACCTTCATTAAGTATCTTTATGGCAGGATAAGCATACAGGGGCTTCGGCATTACGATAACCCTGCTTCCCGGTTTCGTCTCAAATCCTGCATATGCCGAAACTGCGACTACTATATCGCCCTTGCTTAAGTCATCAAAATATTTGGGGTTTTCTTCATATTCCTCCTGACCCATGAAAATATGCGTTACATCCATCTGTTCTTTTAGACGTTCAATATCCTTTACAGAATCAGCTGAATACAGAGGTACATTGATTCCCTTCGCAAGATGTGCCGCCATGGAACGGTAGAAATCACGCACTTTGGGGACCTTATATTTATCAGACTTTACATGGAA
>JAEEKN010000021.1 GCA_016282435.1 Lachnospiraceae bacterium
AAATTTGTAGGGTGGACCACAGAGAAGGACGGAAAAGAACCGAATGTATCTGCCACTCCTTCTGTATATACATACGAAAATAATATTACTCTTTATGCTATATGGGAAGCCGTACCCCAAACATTAAACCTTTATACAGGTATATATGGTGAATTAGATACTTCGGGTTATTATCTGAAACTCAAGGAAGCGGACAAGGATAAGCATCTGTATACATTTACATATTTATGTACCGATAAAAATATCTCGAAGAGTATATCCCTTCCGGATTCGTCTTTAGTGAAGCTTATGGGAAAAGACTTAAAATTTGACGGATGGTTTAAGGTTAAAAAGAATTCGGGTGGAGATTACACATATACACCGACAGGTAGAAGAGTTAAAAGTGTTAAGAAGACTGATACAGACCTTTATATGGCTAAGTTGTCAGGACATTATAATATAACCTATCATATCGGGGATAAAAAGGAAACGAAAACGGCAAATTTTTCAAGAAAGACCAAAATAAAGACTATAAATAAAAAAGAATATGATTCAGACAACATGTATTTCGCCGGTTGGGCGGTTGCTTCCGGAGGAGCGGTAGTATTTAAGAATAAACAAAAGATAACAATAGAAGATTTAAATGCAAAACTTGGCAAAATACCGGAGAACTTAAATTATGATTTATATGCGGTATTAATTCCTAGAGATAAGACATACGAGCTTAAAATTGTAGACAATGATGGCAATTTACTTGAAACTACAACTTTTAAGTACAGTAAGGGTGTGACCAAAAAACAACTTAAAAAAATCGGCATAAAGTATTGTGAAAAATATGGTGGATTCTTAAATACAGCAGGAGTGAAAGTCACTAGTATAAAAAAGAAAACAGCAGGGGATCAGGTCTTGATTCCTCTGGAGCAAAATACCGTATATAGGGTTAAGCTGGTATTTAATAATAATGCTGCTTCGATTGGTGTAAAAATACATAAAAGTACATTGAAAAGTAAGACTATAAAAAGTACTGAAAAAAATGGGTATGTAAAGATAGGTAAATTAAGGGCTTCTGGTTATCGGCTCATAGGGTTTTCGACAGACCCGAATGCGACAGTGCCTGAGTATTATCTTACACCTAATGGTAAAGGTATGTATTTAAATGAATCTGCGACACATGATGGAGAGCATATTGCTGAAAAATACAAAAACAGTAAAGTAAAACTCTATGCAGTATGGGAGATAAACTACAAAGAGGATTCGTTTACCTATTATTTCAACATGGGTCCTGTAGAACCGACAGATGACGGTATGACAACACCGGACTATGAGGAACTGTATAATGGCACTAAGACTATGGAAAAAAAGGATGGAGAAATTATAGTCACCTTAGAAGATTTTAATCAGGTAGATAACGACTTTGTTCTTCCCACGCCTACAAGAGCGGGGTACTACTTTACCGGATGGAAGGAATTGAATAACAGGAGTGCCCTAGTATTGACAACTACTGCCGTGAATGGGGTAGCTACAAGATATCTTTATGCAACCTGGGAACCGATAAAGTAATTTAGGGTTTTCATATCAGTGGAAAAACGTGCTCAAGTCAAGTAAATCCTTGACTTGAGCACTGTTTTTTTATATAATATGATACTAAGGGGAAAAGACCCAAAACCGCCCGGATAAACGTAAAGTGGTGAGGGTTTTGACCGAATCAAAAGAATTGGGGAAATCACTATGGCGAATAAAAAAGTATTGATCATCGACGATTCCGAGATCGACAGAAGCATACTGAAAAACATCCTCGATGAGGATTATGATATCATAGAAGCGGAGAACGGCTTCAAAGGAATAGAGACTTTACTCTCACGAAGAAGAGTGATAGACGGGGTGCTGCTCGACCTGCATATGCCGATACTCGACGGCTTCCATGTCCTGGAACTCATGAAAGAAAACGGACTGTCAGACATACCGGTCATCATCATAACCTCGGAGAGCACTGAGCAGAACCTGATAAAGACAGTATCCTACAATATCAGGGACTTTATCTGCAAACCGTTTGACAGGGACATGGTAAAGAGCAGGCTGGAGATGTTTTTTAAGTACGGCGTGGTCATGAATATGAACTACTATCTGAAATAAACACTGGGAGGAAGCTATGCAAGAACTGCTGGAGAGAAAAAAAGGACTGCACAGAAAAGTCCTGATAGTGGACGATGAGTTTATAGAGAGGGAAATGCTCGGAAAAATGCTGGAGGGCCTCTATGAGATAAAATACGCCGGGAACGGCAATGAAGCGGTGGACATTATCCGGGATGAGAAAAACTCCCTGTCCCTGGTGATACTCGATCTGCACATGCCGGAACTGGACGGATACGGGGTTCTCGACATATTAAGGTCCGATAACGAACTGAGAAGGATTCCTGTCATAGTCCTCACTTCGGAAAAGGAAGCAGAGGTAAAAAGCTTGCAGCTCGGTGCCGCAGACTTCATATCGAAGCCCTATGACATGCCGGATGTGGTCAGAGCCCGTGTACAGCACGCCATAGAACTCGCCGAGAACAGCATCATCATCCATGAGACCGAGCGTGATGAACTGACCGGACTCTTCCATAAAGAGTTCTTCTTCGAATACGGAAAAAAGATTGACATCCAGAACAACAACATGCCGATGGATGCCCTTGTCCTCGACATCAACCGTTTCCATCTGGTAAACGAACTCTACGGCAGGGAATACGGAAACAAGGTACTAAAGAAAATAGGAAAAGGAATACATAAACTCGTCTCGGAAACCGGCGGACTCGCATGCAGGTTCGACAGCAACGGTTTTTATATCTATATCCCTCACGACCCTGACCTCAAAGAACTGTTGTCCCGCGAGATAAAAAAGATGAACGAAAACGTCGGTGACAGCAATATCAGCATAAGGATGGGCATTTACTTTGACGATGGAAGCATGCTGAACATGGAGCAGCGCTTCGACCGCGCGAGACTCGCATGCAACAAGCTGAGGAACAGCTACACCACCTGCTATGATTTTTACAATGAAGAACTTCACAGTAAAGAGCTCCACGCCGAAAGGCTCATAAACGACATGGAGAAGGCTCTGGCAGAGAAGCAGTTCAAGGTCTACTACCAGCCCAAGTATAAAATCACCGGGGAGAAGCCGGTACTCACCAGCGCGGAGGCCCTCATCAGATGGTCCCATCCCGAGTTCGGCATGATAAGCCCCGGAGAATTCATCCCGCTGTTTGAAGACAACGGACTCATCCAGAAGCTGGACAGGTTCGTATGGACGGAGGCAGCAGCCCAGATAAAACGCTGGAAGGATGAATACGGCGTATACATACCCGTGTCGGTCAATGTATCGAGAGTAGACATATTCAACCCGATGCTGGCAAGCATCCTCACCGACCTCGTGAAGATAAACAACTTCTCACCCGAGAAGCTTCTGCTGGAGATCACCGAGTCCGCATACACCGACAACTCAGAGGAGATCATAGACACTGTAAAAAGGCTGAGGGAAAAAGGATTCAAGATAGAGATGGATGACTTTGGAAGCGGATACTCGTCCCTCAACATGCTGACGGCACTTCCGATAGACGCATTAAAGCTCGACATGAAGTTCATCAGGAACATATGCACGAACAACAAGGACGCACGCCTCGTAGAGATCATGATACAGATAGCGAGATTGCTCGAAGTACCTGTCATAGCGGAAGGCGTGGAGACCAAAGAACAGATGGAACTCTTAAAAAGCATCGGCTGCGATATCATACAGGGATATTACTTTTCAAAACCTCTTCCGCCTGAAGAATTCAACAGGCTGATCACAAAGTAAACCCCTCCACTTAAAGGGGAAGATAGCTGCGAAGCAGCCGGATGAGGTGACATTGACAAACAAGAATCGATCAACGGAGGAACATAGATATGCTCACTATAGAAAATTTAAAAAACTTCGGGGCCGACACAGATGAAGCCCTGGTAAGATGCATGAACAACGAAGGCTTCTACCTGACTCTGGTAGGAAAAGTACTCGAAGACAAAAGACTCGAACAGCTGGAGCAGCAGCTCAGTGAGAAGAACCTGGACGCCGCATTTGAAAGCGCCCATGCACTGAAAGGAATGTATACAAACCTCTCACTCCGTCCGCTTGCAGACCCCATCATAGAGATGACGGAACTCTTGAGGAGCAGAACGGACACAGACTATTCAGCGCTCCTGGCTACAGTAAAAGAACAGTATAATAAACTTAAAGAACTATAAATCAATCAGAGAACCGTCCCTCTGATTGAAAATCAAACGGAGAATCGTCCTATAAAATAAAGGTGGGTAAAATAAATGTTTGGGAAGAATTTTGAATTTAACGAGCAGACTATGCATATCATAGAGGAGATCGGACGTCATATGCCGGGCGGATTTTTCCTGTACCGGGCCGATGACACCGAGGAACTGATATATGCAAACAATGCGGTGCTGAAGATATTCGGGTGCGAGACCATGGAGGAGTTCAAGGAACTTACGGGCTTCACATTTAAAGGCATGCTCCATCCCGATGACTACAAAAGCATCACGGAATCGATAGCGGATCAGATATCAAAGAACGAAGAAAACTTCGATTACGTGGAATACCGTATCATCAGGAAAGACGGAAAAGTACGCTGGGTGGATGACTACGGGCACTATACCGACACGAAGAACTACGGCGGCATATTCTATGTATTCATCTCAGATATTACGGAAAAACACGAAAAGGAACAGAGCAGCCGTGAGCAGAAGGACAGGATGATATCCGAGCTCGAGCATGAAACTATCGCAAAAAACAAAGCCTTAAGCGAAGCTTTAGAAGCTGCCGAGCAGGCAAACAAGGCTAAAACAGCATTCCTCTCCAGCATGAGCCACGAGATCCGTACCCCCATGAACGCCATCATAGGACTGGACAGCCTGGCACTCCGTAACGAAAACCTCGACCCCGAGACCAGGGATTATCTCGAAAAAATAGGAGTAAGCGCGAGACATCTGTTGGGACTCATAAACGACATACTTGACATGAGCCGTATCGAATCCGGACGCATGATCCTGAGAAAAGAGGAATTCTCCTTCCGGAACATGCTCGAACAGATAAATCTGATGGTTATGACACAGTGTTCGGACAAAGGCCTCAAATACGAATGCAGGATGACCGGCGGGGTCTCCGATTTTTATATCGGGGACGACATGAAGCTGAAGCAGGTCCTCATCAATATATTAAGCAACGCCATAAAGTTCACCAAAGCGCCGGGCAGCGTCATAATGTCCGTAGAGAGAACGGCGGTATTTGAAGACCAGGCTACTTTGAAGTTTACCATCACCGATACCGGCATAGGCATGGATAAAGAGTTCATACCCAAAGTATTTGATACATTTACCCAGGAAGACAGCAGTCGGAACAATAAATACGGAAGTACCGGTCTCGGAATGGCCATCACAAAGAACATCGTCGACCTGATGAACGGTACGATATCCGTTGAATCCGAAAAAGGAAAAGGCACCGAATTTACCGTTATAGTTACACTTAAAAACTGTGACAGGGATTATTCGGAAGGAATATATATCAATCCGAAGGACATGCGCGTCCTCGTCGTGGATGACGAAGAAGTGGCAGCGGAACATGCGAGAATTGTCCTCGATGAAGCCGGGATAGCCGCCGACACAGCACTCTCGGGACCCGAAGCCCTGAACATGATGGAAGTACGTCACCTGAAGAAGGAACCCTACAACCTGGTTCTGGTGGACTGGAGGATGCCGGACATGGACGGTCTGGAGGTAGCCAGAGCCATCAGGAAGCTCTACAGCAGGGAGACCACCATCATCATACTTACATCGTTCAACTGGGACGAGATCATGGACGAAGCCATCCATATCGGCGTGGACAGCTTCCTTGCAAAACCCCTGTTTGCATCGAACGTTATCAGCGAGTTCGAGAGGATAGCGAGGAAGAACAACATGGCTCTATTCCGGGAGAGGGGCAGAGCCGAACTGAAGGACAAGCACATACTGATAGCCGAGGATGTATTTATAAATGCGGAGATCATGAAAGAACTCCTCAAAGTAAAGGGTTCCATTATAGAACATGCCGAAAACGGAAAGCTCGCGGTAGACATGTTTGAACAAAGTCCCGAAGAATACTATGATGCTGTACTTATGGACGTCAGGATGCCGGAGATGGACGGACTCGAAGCGACGAAGACCATCAGGAAGCTAAAAAGAGAAGATGCAAAGAAGGTACCTATCATCGCCATGACGGCCAATGCATTTGATGAAGACGTACAGAGGTCGCTTCAGGCAGGCATGAACGCTCATCTATCAAAACCTGTGGAGCCTGAGAGACTGTACCAGACTCTTGAGGAACTGATATGGGAAACAAGAGAAAACAGGGGATTGACCCCGGCATGAATACAGGAGGAAGTAAGAATGGATTATGTATATGAGATGCCCTCGGCTATGTTAAAGGAATGCAGCAAAAAGGGAACAGTAGAAAGATTTGAGTATGATAGTTTTACCTACGATGAAGACAATAAACCTCTTCATAAAGGTGCCTGGGTATATCTGCCCTATGGATATGATAAAGAGAAGGAATACAATATCCTCTACCTCATGCACGGCGGAGCTGTGACAGAGGACTGGTGGTTCAAGATGTTCCCGGATACCGTGACAATCCTTGACAACATGATAGCCGATGGTATCTGTGACCCCTGCATCATCGTCACTCCCACATATTACAGGGGGGATGAGAAAGCAGACAAAAACGGCGACTTCATCACCGAGCAGTTTAAGTATGAACTCCGCAAGGACCTGATTCCTGCAGCAGAGAGCAAATATCTGACATTTGCCGGCAGGGATGTATCGGAGCAGAATCTTGTAAAGACCAGGGAACACAGGGCATTTGCAGGACTCTCACTGGGTTCTATGGCTACATACCGCGCTGCATTTTACAACAATTTCGACCTGTTCGCATGGTACGGACCTTTTTCGGGATGCGGCGGACCTTTCGGTGATCACGACGGTGAGGCAAAACGCATATGCGAGACCCTGAAGACCGGAGAGGAAAACGGACTCAAGCTCAAGTACATGTTCTGCTGTAACGGAGACAAGGACATAGCATATGCAGAACATACCGACATCATGGGCAAGGTCCTGGCCGAGAGCAGCATCTTGAAGAAGGGCGTAAACTACGATTTCTTCACCATCCCCGGCGGTGTACACGATATGAAGGCATGGCAGCTGGATCTATATCACGCATTGCAGATATTCTTTAAATAATGGGATGAGCACTTTTTTGGGGGTATGAAATTTAGAACGTGGGAAGGTAATGTTAAATGGATGAACGCTTTGATATTACGCAGATAAATAATGGGGTACAAACGGCATTTATTGATTACAACTTTAATTCTACACTTGCATACAGACCTCAGTTTATTTCAAATAATTACAAAGAAGGCAAGAAAGTTCTTACCTCGATAGAGGACGAGCTTCTTGCCTGCGATTCATTCCAAATAAGTGTTGCCTTTATTACACTTAGTGGCATTGAACCGTTACTTTTGACTCTCCAGCAGCTTGAACAAAAAGGAATCAAAGGGCAAATCCTTACTACTAACTATCTGAATTTCAGCGACCCTAAAGCCATCGAAAAGCTTCATTCCCTAAAGAATTTGACAATAAAAATGTATGATGTTGATCGTTCTCCGGAAGGATTTCATACAAAGGGATACATTTTTAGAAAAGCAGAGATATACAGGATAATTGTCGGAAGTTCCAATATTACAAGCGCAGCTCTGACAAGTAACAGGGAATGGAATACCAAAATAGTCTCTACAGAAAAAGGAGAATACGCCAGACAAATTCTGGAAGAATATAATGAATTATGGGGTTCGGAGTATTCTTTAGATTATGATAAGTTTATAGATGAGTACAAAGAAAAATATAAAATTATAAAGCATCAGAGAGAGATAGCAAACGACGGAATCATCACTTCCATTGAGAAATACAAGCTATCTCCGAATAGCATGCAGGTTGGATTTATAAAAAATCTTAGAGAAATAATTGCCGCAGGTGAAAACAAAGCACTGCTGATATCAGCTACCGGTACAGGTAAGACTTACGCTTCTGCTTTTGCGATGAGAGAACTTGGATTTAAGAGAGTATTGTTCCTCGTTCATAGAGGTCAGTTAGCAAAACAAACCAAGGCTTCATATGAGAAAGTATTTGATAATTCTGTTTCTTTTGGCCTGATAGGAGCTGGAAACAGTATTGAAGAAAACCAGAATAGCGACTATTTGTTTGCAATGGTTCAAACGCTCAGTCGTGAAGAACATATGCAAAAATTTGCCCCCGATAGCTTTGACTGCATTATCCTTGATGAAGCTCATCATTCTTCGGCGGCTTCATATCAAAAAATAATGAATTACTTTACGCCGAAACTTTGGTTGGGAATGACTGCGACACCGGATAAACGTGATGACAACATAGAAGGCAGGAATATATACGAAATATTCAATCATCAGATAGCATATGAGATTCGTCTTCAACAGGCTATGGAAGAAGATATGTTGTGTCCGTTCCATTATTTTGGTCTCAGCGATATTTCCATGATTGATGATTCAAAAACGAAAATTAGGAATCTTGATCAGAAGGACTTTAATTTACTCACCGGAGATGAAAGAGTAAAACATATCATCGAGCAGGCAGAGTATTTCGGGTATAGTGGAGAAAGAGTAAAGGGAATAATATTCTGTAGCCGAATAGATGAATCTAAGGAGTTGTCAGCTAAGTTTAACAAACTTGGTTTTAGAACTATAGCACTGAACGGAGATGCTTCAGAAGACGAACGTGTAGATGCATTTGAAAGGTTGGCTATGGAAGAGACCGATGCGGAGCATACAGGAAAAGAACCTTTGGATTATATCTTCTCCGTAGAGATTCTTAATGAGGGTGTGGATATAGTTGAAGTAAATCAGGTAATCATGCTCAGACCTACCCAGTCCCCTATAGTTTTTATCCAGCAACTTGGGCGTGGGCTAAGAAAAGCAGAAGGAAAAGAATTTGTTGTAGTTTTGGATTTTATAGGAAACTATGAAAACAACTTTATGATTCCCATAGCCTTATCAGGGGACAGAACCTACAACAAGGACAATATCAGAAGGTATGTCATTGAAGGTGGAAGAGTTATTCCCGGAGCAAGTACGGTACACTTTGATGAAGTGAGCAAGAAAAAGATTTTCTCAGCCATAGATAATGCTAACTTTAGTGATATAAAATTGATAAAAGAGAATTATACTACACTAAAGAATAAGCTCGGTCATATTCCGGCACTGAAGGATTTTGACGAATATGGTGAGATGGATGTGTTACGCATTTTTGACAACTCTAATCTTGGTTCTTACTATAAGTTCCTCGTAAAGTATGAAAAAGAATATACTATTCGTCTGTCTGAGCCGGAAGATAAAGTGATAGAATTTGTCTCAAAAAAACTGGCAAGTGGAAAGAGGATTCAGGAACTTCAGTTATTAAATAGAATGTTGGCATATAAGAGAGGATTATCAAATTATGCTTTGTTCAATGATTTAAAGAAAGAACTGAAGGAAAAGTTTAATAAAGAACTTACTGAAAAAGAACAGAAAAATATTATAAATATATTGACGAATGAGTTTCCAGCAGGAGGAAGCAAAGGGACATATGCCGATTGTGTACTGATAGAGGAGTATTCTGATGATTACAAAATGACAGATGCTTTTAGAAAAATGGTGGAGAATGAGCAGTTTTATGCGATTCTTAAGGAGCTCGTCGAGTTTGGGATCAGCAGGTATCAGAGAGATTATAGCAATACCTATCGAGATACCGATCTAGTGCTGTATCAGAAGTATACATATGAGGATGTATGTCATCTGCTGAACTGGGAAAACAATGAAGTGCCGTTAAACATCGGTGGATATAAATATGACAAGAAAACAAAAACCTTCCCGGTATTTATAAATTATGATAAAGCGGAAGATATCAGTGATACTACAAAGTACGAAGACCACTTTGTAAATAACAAGCTTTTGATTGCTATTTCCAAGGCAGGAAGAAGTATGGAGTCGGAAGATGTTCAAAACTTCCTCAAGGCAAAAGAACGTGGCATTCATGTTGAGCTTTTTGTCCGCAAAAACAAGGATGATAAAATATCCAAAGAGTTTTACTATTTAGGACGAATGGAAGCCACAGGAAATACGAAAAATATCATCATGGCGAATACCGATAAGGGTGCTGTGGAAATAGAATGGAATCTGGATGTTCCGGTAAGAGACGATATATATGAGTATATAACAAGTGCATAACACAGATTCTAAGTCGGAGAAAAGTCAGCGCAAGAGTCAGCGCAAAAGTCAACGTAAAAGGTAGTCGAACATATATTAAAATGGAGTTATAATGGCTAACAGAAGAAAAATGTATTGTCTGGAGTTAGATAAATGAAAGTTTATATTGTAGAACAGATCACAGAAGCAGATTTCGGATGCGAGGAAACCGAAAGAAAAGAGCCCCTGGCTTTATTAAAGCTTAAAGGAATATCTGAAGGTACAGAAGCAGAAAGGTTTGTAGAATACGAGGAAAGTAAGCTGTTGGAATATGGTATTTCTGAAGGCAAGAAAGTTTGTGAAACAGAAAACGGCAATATCATGAAGTATATTGATGTAGTGGCAGCCGTTATCTGCAAAGAGGAAGACAGTGTCCGGAAGATATTTGCTACACAGCGAGGTTACGGAGAATACAAGGACGGTTGGGAATTCCCCGGAGGGAAGGTGGAGCCGGGAGAGACACCGGAGGCAGCTCTTGCGAGAGAAATCAGGGAGGAGCTTGATACTGGTATAGAAGTCGGTGAGTATCTGGGTACCGTAGAATATGATTATCCAAAGTTCCATCTGTCTATGAGAAACTATCTGTGTACTATCAGGTCCGGTAGTCTGGTACTGAAGGAGCATGAAGCCGCAAAGTGGCTGACATTCGAGGAACTTGATACAGTAGACTGGCTTCCGGCGGATATAGAGGTTGTTAAGGAGATAAAGGCATGGATCTTAAAGCAAAAACAATAAATCTGTTACTATATGATGGAAATCTTAATGGAGTTATAAGTATTGAAGATTCCAGCTGGAATTCGGGGGAGCTATATTCTTCACCGAGAGAATCTGTTTCAGATCTGTTAAATACAGGAGCATGCAATAAATATGGGGTATATCTGCTATTGTCTGAAGAGATGGTATATGTAGGACAATCCTCAGATTTAGCGAAACGGCTTTCTCAGCATATGATAGGTAAAGACTGGTGGGAAAGCGCAGTGGTTCTAACTACCAAAGATGACAGCCTTAATCATTCAGATATAGATTACATTGAGACGGTGCTTATAGAAAAAGCTTTTGCAATTAAAAGACTTGATTGTGATAATAAGAAAAAAGGAAATCCTCCGAAGGTAGACAAATTCAGAAAAGTGATACTTGATCAGTATCTTGAAGAAGCCCTGTTTGTAATGCAGCTTATCGGTATAAATGTATTTAATGAGGATAAAAAGAGTGCCCCGAAGGCGTTGATAGATGTTATGAGCGTTAATGTCAAGTTGTCGCTCGGAAAAAGAACAAAGCCAGAAGCAGTTCAGTATGCAACAGAACACGGAGCTAAATTAGCCACAAAGAATACGAGTTATGCAGTTCTACGTGCAGACAAAGGTTATTTCTGGATAAATCCAAAGTTAAAAGTACTAGACAGTGACTGGAGTATTATTCTGAATGATACCTCATCATCGGAGCTTGTGATTCTTTCGATTCCGGCTAACCGTATAAAAATACAGGATGAAAAAAATAAAGGGTTAAGGATTCGTAAGGATAAATCAGAGCTTATAGATATTAAGATTTCGCAAGACAAATATGTGGATACCGTAAGTGGAATTGATTTTTCTAAATACATTCAAATGAAAATAAAATATTGATATGGTAAGAAAAAGTAAGCTTAAAGAAACATGGTACCAAAGATTGAGTTACAGGTGAATAAAAATGAATTCGTATATGCAACTACAGGTAAAGAATCAAATTCTAGAAGTAGAAAACTTTTATAAGTTGCTTCGAGGAGCGGCCAAAAAAGATGATGGGATAATAGATGACGAAGAGAAAAAGATTCTTAAAAAGATAAAAAAGGCATCTGAAAAGTATATAAAAGCAATGAAAAAATTCTGTGCTGATTGAGACAAAAAATTTATAGTGTCAGGGACCAGGGGGAATATCATATCAAAATGATATTATGATTAAAAAAATATGCAGTCGACATCTCAATTTATAAGAAAACATACATGGCCTTTATTTATGATAGCTTATTTTTCATATGCTTTAATCTTTGG
>JAEEKN010000188.1 GCA_016282435.1 Lachnospiraceae bacterium
AAAGCAGTATAATGTTTATGTGCTTGATGATCCGGGACTTACCACCAATACAAATATCATAGAAGGCAGGCTGCCCGGAAACGATAACGAGATAATGGTTACCACCGCTATAGCAGAGGATCTTTCACTTAAGGTCGGAGATGTCATAGAGGTTGAAAATGCCGGCAAAAAGGGTGATTATTTGTTAGTCGGCATCAATCAGAGAATGGAGCAGTACGGACGTACTTGTATCATGTCACTTGCAGCAGCCGAAAAGCTTCTGACTGCAGAGCCTCATTTCTCAATATATGTAACCGCTAATGACGGGGAAACTTTTGAAAGCTTAAAAGCAAAAACAGAAGAGATTGCAAAGAAAAAAGGTCTTACACTTCAATATACGGATTCACAAAAAACGATGGAAACTACGATTGTTTTACTCGTATCCACAATGAGGGCATTATGTGCCGTAATCTGTATAGTGACAACGTTGGTGGTTATATTTGTAGAATCTCTGGTAATCCGTGCCAAGATCAGCAGAGAATGGAGAGGCATGGGTATCAGTAAGGCCCTAGGGCAGACCAGCGGCGGCCTTATCGTTCAGATCATGCTTTCAAATATGCCGGCTATTCTTTTGGGCGGTATCGTGGGTTCTGTTTTGGCAAGTATTGTGGGAAGCTTTGGAGTAACATCCGTATTTTCGGGATTTGGAATAAAAAAAGTAGACTTTGATATACCTTTTATCTACATGCTGGCTACAATAGCAGGCATAGCGCTTGTGGCAATCATTACCTCAGGTCTTGCAGGGCTTAAGGTAAGAAAACTCAATCCCGTCGAAATGATCACCGAAGACTAATGTCATTAAGTCAAGGCTTCCCCTTGAGGGGAAGCTGTCAGCGTAGCTGACTGATGAGGTGAAAATGTCAATCATGGGGAAGGTTCTGCGATTGACAATTTACGGAAAATGATGTAAAATCCATCATGTGACATCTCGCATATTGTCACATAACGGAGGCATCTATGCACTATAATTGTCTGATAGTTGATGATGAAGAAGAACTGGCCAAAATGACCGCGGAATATTTTAATATGTTTGATATTAAGACACAGTATGTTGACTCTGCTGTGTCTTGTTTCGATTTCTTGAAAGAGAATGAAACCGATATGATACTTTTAGATATCAACTTAAAAGACGGGTCGGGTTTTGATGTATGCAGGAAGATCCGTGAGGAATATCAGCTTCCCATACTGTTTATCAGTGCAAGACAGAGTGATGACGATGTGTTGGTCGCACTTAGTATCGGAGGAGATGACTACGTTAAAAAGCCCTACAGCCTGTCCGTGCTTCTTGCAAAAGTCAAGGTAAACCTGAAAAGAGTGGAGCAGATAAAGAAACTGTCTGAGAACGGTAAAGATACTGAAAACAGCGGAAAGGCTCCCTTACCGGTAAACGAAAATACAGATACGGACATAAAAGAGGCGATAGCTCTCGATGTATCCACCATGTCTGCCGTCATGAACGGCAAACATATTCCTTTAAAGGCAAAGGAGTTTGCGCTCCTTAAAGTTCTTTACGACAATAAGAATACGATAGTTACAAAAGACCGTCTTTTTAACGAGGTTTGGGGCGACAGCTTCTACGGTGACGGAACACTTAATGTACATATCAGAAAACTTCGAGAGAAACTGGAAAAAGATGCAAATAATCCCGAATATATAAAGACGGTCTGGGGAACCGGCTACATCCTGGAATTATAGGAAAACGGAAAGAATCGGATTATGAAAAATATCGGAAAAATAATCATAGTATACAGCATAATAATGCTGGCGGTACTTGGTATAATGATCATCATCTGGCATAACGCAAAAGAAGTCAGCTGGACGGTCAGCTCGTATAATGCCGAAGAACTCACAATGTACAAAAAAATCCATGAGAGCCTGGACGCCGATAAAATCCGTTTGCAGAACAGAATGCTCACGGTTACGGTAATTTCATGGGGCCTGCTGCTTATATTGGGGTATGGCCTGATATTTGTGATTTACAGGTTCCTGGTAAGGCCCGTAAAAGAAATGGAGGAATATGCTTCCGAAATAGCCAAAGGAAATCTTGAAGTGAAGCTCCCGATTCACAAGAACAACATGTTCGGGAACTTTACGGAAAGCTTCGACATGATGAGAGAAGAAATAAAGGCATCGAGGGAAAGGGAGCTTGACGCGGAAAAAGCCAAACGTGAAATGGTAGCCGAACTCAGCCACGACTTAAAGACACCCGTTGCCACCATAAAAGCGACCTGTGAAGTACTCGATATGCGTTACAGGAAAGAACTTGAGAAGCTTGAAAAAACTCTTGAAACTTACGGTGATACCAATGAGGAAAAACAGAGGATAAATGCCGAGATCGAGGCTGCACAGGGTAATATAGAAAAAGTAGGATATATCTATAACAAATCCGAACTGATAAACGAACTGGTAGATAACGTATTCCACGCGACATTGGATGACATCAGGGAGATAGAGATAGTTCCGAGCGAAAACGAGTCGAAAATCATTGAAAGATATCTCGGAAGTCTTAAGGAATACGGGAACATAATCATTGATAAAAGCATTCCCGAGTGTCTGGTGTATTTTGACAAGCTT